>CAYZOE010000059.1:0-29429 GCA_964479805.1 uncultured Pseudoalteromonas sp.
TTTTTTTAAACTCAAACCTGATGTCATTCCCTATCGCCGTAATTTAAGCATAGCTTAAGTAAATTCAGGACCATGAGCGATTCAGATTTTATGGTTTATACCCAAGCAATAAACTGTTTTATTTACCCAACCACTCTCTCAGCCGGTAATTTTGTAACAACTTCATTCGCTAATGCTCTCAACTGAAGTCAATGAGTATTTTAATGTGTTAAAATTATGCGTTTTCTATAATACATTACTCATGAAGCCAAAAACGATTTGTCATTATGTTGCAGTGATGGTTTTAATCGTTTTTATATTTTAAATTGTGTTTTAGCCAGTTAAAAACTCTTTCAGCACGCTTTTAATTGCTATATTTCAACATATTGCGAAGTATTATAAGAAGTTTGGGCTGCTACTAACCTTGATCACGTTCGACCAATTCTAACTAAGCTCAAATAAAATTGGGATCTAAAGTGTTCAATAAATTAAACTTTCAAACATCATATTTTTGAGCCTTCAATTTCTTCTTCAATATCTTTGTACCGTTTAACATCAAACGCTTCTAAGCCACAATATTTGATGGCCATTTATATAATGCCCTTTGACCAGCTGCTGAATACCGGACACGACTTCTTTCATCATTCATACTTTTTTTTCAATGGAAAATTCTACTTATGAACTGTTTCATTTTGGGGGGAGTTGCAAACTTGTGGTAATTTTAAGTTTAGTAATTAAGCGATAGTAATTATCCATATCTTTTTTCATTATTATAAAAGTATCGAGGCCGTTGTTCTCAAGGTTTGTCCTTCCTCCTATTATATTACGAGCAGTATGATTTCTTATTTTCTTTTTGAACAGATTCAATACTTTTTCACTAAAATAAGTAACTATGTTCTACTAATAATTTTCAGTTTAATTTAACATAATATAAAAACTACTATAGGCCTTAATTTAAACACTATTAGACAATTAAGAGTCTTATGTGATATAAATAAGAACACATCATACAGAAACTCTAAAAAATCAATATAGCATTTAGATTAATGATTTAACAAGAAGATAGATTTACTTTTATCCTAACGACAAAACCTTACATGCACTCTAGATTTCTTTAAAAATAAACTTTCGTCTTAAGTAGTTTATGTTTTTCAAGATATGTAAACTATTAATATAGTCATTTATTTAGTTAAATTTTGCGAATGTATTTAGAAAATTATGAACAGCATAAACTTATGTAGGTTTGTATCAATGTGTCTTATATTTTCAATATGCAGCTAAGCCCTATAACTATGAAATCCTCAAATTTCTCATTTAAAAATACAGATCTGTACGTCTAATTTTATTGGAATATAAATATTTGCATTACTAAGCTTCTTCTTAGCTAGAGGTTTTTTAAAGTTCTATTTCGGCGCTTTATTATTGAAAAATACTTTAATCCCGTTACAAATCTTATACTGTTAATATTAGGACTTACCTATAACCATAAATTATCCATCCCACACGAAAATGTAAAACAAGAATTAACCTGATTTCAATTAATAAGTGCGACACTTATAGAAAGTGTGTAGAAGAGGAAGCCAACTGCCGAAAGTGGTATCCTCTTCTCGCCAAAGAAACAAGCAATACTACTATGAGTTATCAGCAGTTGACCGAGGGGAGAAGATACCAGATTTCTACCCTTTTGGAACTGGGAATTTCAATTTCTGAAATTACCCAGAAAGTAAAATGCCATCGTGCAACGGTGTATCGTGAGTTAAAAAGAAATCAAACCCATGGGTGTTATTGTCCTCAGATTGCTCACATTCATTCTGTTAATAGGCGTAAAACAGCTCGCAAATATCGTATTCCGGCTGAGCGCATTGAATTTGTACGCTTGCTGCTTCGTATCGACTGGAGCCCTGAGCAAATTTCCAGTGTGCTTACAAGTGTAAGAGCCTGCGTTAGTCATGAGTGGATTTATCGTTATATAGCTCTAGATAAACGACAAGGTGGTAAGCTCTATCGTCACTTGAGACAAAGACATAAGCGGTATCGTAAAGGTCTGAAAGATAAAGCGCCAACGATAAATATGCGGTATCTGTTGATGAACGCCCATTAATTGTTGATAGCCGAGATCGATTTAGTGATTGGTAAATCGACACTGTATTAGGTAAGTATGGTACAGGTGCTATCGTGACCATTTTAGAACGTAAAAGTCGGTTCTATTTGACGAAGAAAGTGTCGTCAAAATCAGCGGTTGCAGTAACCAAGACGACAATAGAAATGCTTATGCCATTTAAAGGCTGTGTACACAATCACGGCAGACAACGGTAGACAGTTCGCGGGCCATGGGCAGATTGGAGCAGCACTTGATACTGACATATATTTTGCCCATCCATATAGCTCTTGGGAACGAGGTGCAAATGAAAACGCGAATGGTCTTTTGAGGCAATATGTGAAGAAAGGGTCAGGCTTAAGACAGGTAACGGATGAGTATATTCAGTTTGTTCAATCAAGGATTAATAACCGTCCAAGAAAGTGTTTAGGGTTCAAGCAGCCGGCAGTTATTTTTAAAGAATTAGCCCTGGCCGCTTGATGTTACAGTGTGTCGCACTTCTAAGTTGAATTCGGGAATTTTATAAGGAATTATTTTATGTTATAATAAAAAGAACACATCATACTTAAGTTTATAAATTAAAATTTTAATGAATATCAATTTTCTAATCAAAGCACAATTTGATTTGCTGCAAAATCATTTAGAGCTCTTCTCTAAAGAACTTGAATCAGCCACTGTTATTTCAGCTAATTATTATTCTCTTCCAGCTTATGATAAAGAGCAAGAACATACTGCTCCAGATAAGATTATTGTAAATGAATTAACGGGTGATGAGGCTTTAAGAAAGATTATATTTTCATTTAATGATTTATTTTTAGAATCAGGTAAAAGTGGCAAAGTTTTAGCTAGGCACCCGGGCATTGTGTTAGTAGAAGATAAATTTAAACATTTGCAAAATAGAATAAATTCAATCAACATCGAAAAGTCAAAGTTTAAAGAGTTAATTCTTAGTATTCCGAATAATGATGCTCGTTTTGAAGCAGTTCACTCTGCTGTTCCAAACTTAATTACTTTAGCTGCATACCGGAAAATTCACTGCGAATCAGACTCACCTTTTTCAGTCCGATTCTCTTGGATGAAAAAGCATGCAACGAAAACTTTGACTAAAGATGCAGCTTTAGAAATGCTCGATCGTTCTTCTAAGTATTCTAACCCACGAGCAATAGATCAAGATTCATGGTTAAAGGCTGTCGAAACTGAAAAACTTCGAGTCCAAAGTTTGCAGTCAGATTCAAAATTAAGAATAAGAAGACCAACAAGAGTGACACCAGAAGTAAATGTTCGTTTTACTGCTACCAATAGATACCATGTGAGTGGGGCTTTACCATTTATTATGTTAAATCCGAGTAAGAAATTAAAAGTTGGAAGCCTTCCTAATTATGATGCAAGTGTGAGTGATCCAAGAAAACGAGAGTATAACTTTTTAGTCGATAGAATTTATTTAGAAAAGAAAGAGTAAGTATTAACTCACTCTTTTACTATTTCTTCCAGTATATCTTCATCAATAATTTCAACGGCTTCTACTAGTCGTTTTCCGCCTTGAATTTCGATTCTCTTATTTTGCTTATTCAAAGTAAGAATTTCATCACAAAATTCTTCTGAAGGATGCATCTCATAAACATAGTCGATGATTTTTCCAGTCTTATCATCTTTTACATTGGTTATATCGTACTCAGAAATAGCACCTTTTTCGATCAAGTCCTTCATTGTCGTAGTCATATCTCGACGTAATGCTTTAAGTTTATTCTCAGTTATATCATCTGTTGAATAAATCGAGCCGTATTTTTCCATGATCGAAAGTAGTCTGAAATGGTATGTTTTTCCAGGTGCAGCATAGCGCCATAAATGATAGAGCCGAAGCATCATCCAACGTGATAAGCCTCGTTTTAATTCTTGCGCTCTGTTGAAATAATAACCTTTATATTCAAGGTTATCGATCATGTTATGTACAAACGCATTTAAACAAGCCACGCATTTTACATTGCCCCCCTGCCCTTTTTTGCCACTGAAATGTAACGAAGAGAGAAAGTTCATGTTTGATTCATAGAAAGAATCATCAATATCTGTGTTTTTAGTATCCGTGGCTGAATATTTGAACGATAATTTAGAACCTTGAAGTGCTTCTAAAGATTCTTTGATCTGAGGATAGGGCATAGATTGGCCTACGGCTTTTAATTCTTGCGCCAACTCGTTCATAGAAAATATCACAGCATACTGAATACCGGACTTAAAATTTATTTTTACAATTTTACCCTTAGACGCAAGTCGAATTAATGCTCTTTCAACTTTTTCTTCACGATCCGATGGCCAAACTAAACATTCAACTTCTTCGCCTTCTAGCTTAGTGCTTACGACTGCTGGTGTTATTTTTATTTCACCTTCGTAAAGAATCCCATCGACTTTTTCTGATATACGTCGCGTAATTATTGTTTTTTTCGGAGCTTCTTCTAACGGTAATTTTTTATGTCCAGAACGGACGAAACGACCCCAAAGATCATAATGATTGAATGTATTCGAATATGCCCGGAGTTCATGCGCAGAACTGTCAAGTGTAATACGAACATCTTTATTGTCTGTAAACAGTGCTAAATTTTCATTGTCTGTGGCACTTTCTACTCCATGAATTTGCCCACGTAATGAATCAGGTAGATTATCTACTGAGATGTTCACCTTTCGGCTCATTGTTTTACTTCCAAATTTCGACGACATGCTATAACAACATATTCCACAGCAAAAGTTAATAATTAAAGTTAGTAAAAAAGTGATCTGAAGATGATTTTTATTGAGATCATTTTTTTACTAACTTAGTACACAAAGCAAAATTTTACTAAGTCATAGCTGATTTGTCATATCTTTTAATGGTGCCAACTCACATCTTTTTCTATCTGCTGTGTATAACTCAGCTTTAAATTAATATAGATCTGATCTATACCAAGAATAGATCAGATCTTTATTAACTTAATACACATCATAGCTCAAAGATCCGTGTATAACTCTATGAAATATCTTAGTAAGATTCTGATCTTCACTCGATTTCTGTTTGTAAATCTGTGCGCAAACTGTGAATAAGTTTAAGTCGAATATTCAAGTTAGTAAAATTTAGATCTATGAGTTAATAAAGATCAGATCTTAACTTCGTAATAAAGTGATCTATGTTTTATGTAAATATCACCAATAATCAATAGTTTATAAGTTAAATTATTCATATTAGCCTTTATTACCTTATATCTTAGCCATATTTAATCTTCTTATTTATTCTTTAAAATTTATTAATATATAAATGTCTTCTTTTTTTGTTGTTTACTATTATTTTCGTGGACATTATAATATTTTGCATAAAGTTAAGGATGTTATGTATGTCAATTAATTCTAGTGCACTTTCTACCTACAAACTTTTGAAGGCTACTGCTGAAGTCGCCGAGCAGTCGTTGGAAGGCAGAATTCAACATTATCGCGCACATTTAAAAAGCGAAGAAAAAGAGCTTCGCACATATACACAAAAAGCAGCTGCCGATTTACTTGGTTGCAACAATAGAACTTTAAAGCGTAGACACGACCAAGGCGACTTTGATGACCTAAATATTCAAAAGGGCGCCAATGGCCATTATGCCTATACTTTATCCAATATTTTTGCAATGGCTGAAATCATGGGTATTCCTCATGATCAGCGTAAGAAGAATGATAAACTTCAAGTTATTGTTATTAACTCTTTGAAAGGTGGATGTGGCAAGACAACATCACTAGTTAATATAGCAGCAGCATTAGCAACAACGAATATTAAACGCTACCGTATCGGCATCATTGATCTTGATCCTCAGGGCTCTTCTTCGAGTTTTTTCCCCTCGCAAGATCCGGACCCAATCACAGTTGGAGATCTTATGCGTGATTGTATTGAACTAGATGAAGGTGAATTGTGGCCTGATGTGGTTAGTGAAGCTTTTCAATCTACCCACATACCCAATATTCGACTTTTACCGTCTGGTATGGATGATTTTTATTTCGAACATGAAACAGCGACTGAGCTAAAAGAATCATCTAGCTATGAACAAACACATCATTATCACAAATTATTAGAAAAAGTGATAAAACCCGTTGAAGATCAGTTTGATATTATTCTAATTGATACTGCACCATCCTTAAATTTTATGTTTTATAACGCGCTGATGGCTTCTACAGCAATGCTCATTCCGGTTCACCCTGAAGCAGTTGATTTCGATGCCAATAATAAATATTTAAAACGTTTAGGTGAGATCTACCATACTGTTGCTGCTTTAGGCCATGAAGGTTGGGATTTTATGCAGTTTCTGGTTACTAATTATGTTAAAGGTAATCATTCACAACGCGATATCGTCAAAGACGTCCGTAGCGCTTTTGGACGTCAGGTCATGAGTTACCCAATAAATCACAGTTCTGCAATCACTGCGAGTTCTTCATCTTTTAATACGATCTTTGATCAAAAAACCTCTGATAGCCTTGCTAGCCGTGAATCTTTGATCAAATCTCAGGAGAACATTAAAGATGTTGTTGATGAACTTGAGATGCTGATCCGTTCAAACTGGGTTTCAACCCAATCTTCTTTAGAACAACAAGATTAATAGGTTTTACATGGCTAAAAAACGTAAAAACGACACTCGCTTAGATCCATTTGCTTCGCCTGTAAGTACCAGCAGTTTAGATGAGTTACTTGAACAAGCGTCAGTCGGAGAGGTATTAACCATGCCTGCACCGAGTGATCCTAACAGAATGATCACTCTGACGTGTCAAGTGGTCAAGCATAGCGATATCGAAGCCCAAACAAGAGTATTTGGTCAGAATCGTCGTGAACAAAGTTTGCTTTCACAAAAATCAGTTGCTGACATTTTACCTGCTATTAAAAACGACCAGCGTAATCTTCATCCCGCATTGTGTTGGTCAAAAGGCGATATTAAATGGGTCTTATCTGGTTCTAGGCGTCGTAAGGCTTGCTTACTAGCAGATGCTGATTATGTCGTATTGTCTTCCCCTGATTTTACGGATGAAGATGCTAAACTTTTAGCTGTTTCTTCAGATCAATATATTGCGCCAAGCTTGTGGGAGCTTGGCAAAGCTTATGCTGATACTAGGCAGGAACTCATTGCTCAAGGTAAGAAAGGCTCTTACAGAGAGGTTGCGGAGCTTGAAGGGGTATCTCACACTGCAATCGCGGATTCGTTAAAAGCTTTTGAACAAATCCCTTTAAATGTTTTGCAACAATATCCCACGCCAAATCATCTAGGTCGTGAGGCTGCAAAGAAATTAATTGACGCAATTAAAAAAGACAAAGATACGTTTTTCTTGTTGTTAGAAGATTTACGAAACCAATCTTTTATGTCTGAAGAAATGAGCGATGAAAAACGTGCTATCAAAGTGACTCAATACCTAATTAATTTTGAGCAGCCACTTCGCCGAACCGAGTCTCTTTTTAGTAACGAATTTGTCGATTTGCAAAGAAGCAATAAAAGTGGCGACATAACAATTAAAATTAATAATCAGGTCATTACAGACAAGCGTTTAGAGCAATTACAAAAGCTCCTCGCCACTTATAATTAATTAGGGCTTCGGCCCTTATTTTATTTCTTCTTTTATTGTTAGATTTATATCTTGTCTTACCAGTTAAGTTTTTTGCTATATCCAAGTAATTGGGTTTATTCGCTGGACATATTTCCATATACTGGGCGGATGATTTGTTTTTTACGCGAATTAAATGTCAACGCAGTTATCTAAAGAACAATTATTTGCTCTTTTTGAGGAAATAAAACAAGAGCAAGCGACTCAATTTCCCCTTTCTGAGCGCTTTTTAAAGCAGTACTTTAATAGTGGCCTGTTATCTAAAGCAAAAGAGTACCTCCACAATTCTCAAATTAGTTTTTTAGAGCATAGCGATGACTTTTCAACTATTGATAGTCAAGTCATTGGCAACTTTGGTAATACCTTCTCTCAACATATTAAAATTACTAAAGTAAATAATAACCCTAGTGTAGATGCGCAATGCACCTGTTCTAACAATGTTAAATGTCGACACATTGCAGCTGTTCTACTTAAGCTTAAAGTTGAACATTCTGGTGGCTTCGGTGAAGCATTTCTAGTGAATGACTGGTTTAATGAATTAGCAAGTTTGCAGCATGGCGAATCTATTGATACTGATAATGTCTTGCTGTTCACACTCGAACCAATCGGTCAGGAATTATTGCTTTATCCAAAGATGTCACACTATCGTCCTGATGGTCAGTATCCATTAGGTCGTCTGTTGACTGAACCTCAGTTAAACAGCCCTGTAGCACCACCTGGCTTGCTTGAGTCTGACTTTAGGCTATTTAGTTGGGTTCGCTCTCAAAACTCCCCTGGTCATTATGAGCTTTCAGGTAAGTGGGGCTTTGAAGCTGTTAATCAGCTTTTACAAACAAAACGACTGTTTTTACAAAATAGCAGAACATCTTTAAAGCTCGGGCATCAGGCCAATCTTGCACTGAACTGGCAGCAAAAGAATGATAAGTCACAATTAGTTGCTTCAATAGAGGGGGTCGAAAACTGGCACCTTATTAAAACTGATCCCCCCCTCTATTTAGATGCAGATACATATACCATTGGTCGTATCAATAGTGCGCTTAGTGCCCAAGAATTAGCACATATCAACACGATGCCTTCTGTGCCGAATGATCAGCTGTTGCAAGTGGTGAAGCGATTCCAAGAGGTATTTGCTGATAACATCGTTAGTATGCCAAATGGTGCACAGACGCATCTTGAATCATCAGGTGTACCCTTAAAACTAAAGTTAGTTACTTCTGATACATACTTTGGTTTTAAGGTGAGCTCATCTCTAAAGTCTGATGCAAAAAACACTGAAATCAGTAAAACTTTAAAACGTTCTGAACAATATTTGCTTGGTTTGGGCTTACGTTTTGAAGACGACCTTTTTGTTTTGCCTAAACAAGATGGTGCATTTATTCATTGGTTTAACCATGAAGTAAGAGGCCACCTGCAAAGCAAAGGTTGGCAAGTAGATGAAATTATTGAACCAAGTTTGGTTATCTCAACCAAAGCCTCTTTGCTTTTAAAAAGAGATAAGCATCACCATATCACAGGCAAAGTATTACTTGATTCAAATCCTGTTCTTCTTGACTGGGATAAACACGCTGAGCTTGAAGTCAATACACTTGCAAATCAGTTTTACTATGTCGAAATAGCAAAACAAACTTTTTCTTTAGAAAGAATGGCGTATGACAAGTTGATGTCTTTAAAAGCGCGTTTTAGTTATTACGCTTCGAGTGCGCAATTTAAATTCCCACTGTCGGTGATCAAGCAACTCTTTGCTATCGATGAGCTTAACATTGAATGTAAAGATAAGAAGCTACTTAACTATTTAAGTGAGCTTAATAGCCCTGATCAAGTTCAATTGAAACCGTGTAATCACAACAGTGACTTATTTACATTGAGGGACTATCAAGAGCTGGGTGTAAATTGGTTAAAGTTTTTACACCGCCATCAGCTTGGGGGGATTCTAGCTGATGACATGGGGTTAGGAAAAACATTACAAGTAATTGCTTACTTTATTAATCAGCATAATACGTTAGTGACTAAGCCGAGCTTAATTGTGTGCCCAACAAGTTTGGTAGGAAATTGGCAAAATGAGTTCGCTCGTTTTGCACCTAATTTACAGTTAACAACGGTCCATGGTAGTCAACGTGATAAAGTATTAAATAACCTTTATGGCGCACGTTTTATCTTAACCACTTATCCATTATTGAAACGTGATCTTGAATATTACAAAGAACTCGACTTCGATTCTATCGTACTTGACGAAGCACAGTACATCAAAAATGAGGCGGCGCAAGTATCTAAATGTGTTAAGCAATTATCTGCACAGTTTAAGCTTTGTCTTAGTGGCACGCCTGTTGAGAACAATTTGCTTGAGCTTAAATCATTGCTTGATTTCGTTATGCCTGAGATATTAGGCACCAAGCAGCAATTTAAAGGTTATTTCCAGCAACCTATTGAAAAAGAACAAGATCAAAGTCGTGTTTCGGAGCTTAAAGACCTTATTTCGCCGTTTATTTTGCGTCGTACCAAACAACAAGTAGCAACCGAGCTACCTAGTAAAACTGAGTTAGTGAAAGAGTTACAGTTTGCTCCAATACAAGCTCAGTTATATTCAAACATACAAAAACAGCTAGAAAATAAACTATTAGAGCTCTTTAAAGAACAAGGTGTTGAGCGCAGTAAATTAGCATTTTTAGATGCCCTTTTGAAATTAAGACAAATTTGTTGCCATCCTAAATTGTTAGATAGTGAAACTGCAGAGGTCGGTGCTAAGTTGGCGTGGCTGGGTGAATATCTGCCTGAAATGCTTGCACAGGGTCGGAAAGTAATTATTTTTAGCCAGTTCACGTCAGTACTTGATTTGATTGCAGCGCATTGTAATGAGCTTGATATCACCTTCAGCATGCTGACGGGTCAAACTCGTCACAGAGACAAAGTGATTTCGACGTTCACTGAAGGTGAGAGCAACGTGTTTTTGATTAGTCTTAAAGCGGGTGGAACAGGACTGAATCTGACACAAGCTGACACGGTCATTCATTTTGACCCTTGGTGGAACCCGGCTGTCGAGAATCAAGCCACTGATAGAGCGTATCGAATAGGTCAAGATAAGCCTGTTTTTGTCTATAAATTAATTATGGCAGATTCAATAGAGCAAAAAGTGTTTACTTTGCAACAGGAAAAGCAGGCTTTGGTCGATGCCTTATTTAATGATAAGCATATGGCTTTTAATAGCTTTAACGAGGAACAAATGCTCACGCTATTACAAAGTTAAAAAAGTTGAAATAATTTTGAACTAACTCGATTAAGGTAAGTCTATAAAAATACTGATACAGAATTTCTGTTTTATTTCCCCCTTAACTTACTTGTTTTTAATGGCCAACTCATAGTTGGCCATTTTTTTAATGTTTTTCATCATTCCACATTTGCTCCACATTGTGTTGCTTTAATTATCCTATCGCTTATTAAGTTACATTCTTTAGACGATTTGGAGTCGATTATGCTTTGTCATCAACAATCTGAATTAAGTTTTATTGAACCTCTTTCACCTTGTGATCAGGATTTGCTTTCAGAAGTTGCCAGTAGTGAAGATCTTTCAAGTATTTTGACTATGCTTTTATTTGATGAAACTTTATCGTATGAATTAAAGCAAAGTGTTAAAGCTCAGCTTAAACAACTAAAATGTCTAAAGACTCAGTAATAAAATAAGAAACTATGCCACACATTCTAATTGTTGAAGACGAATATGACATTGCCGAGCAAGTGATGTTATTTTTTAAAGCCGCTCAATTCGAAGTTACCCACATTGCAGATGGAGCAGAGGTTGTCAATTGGGTGGCTCAGCATAAACCTGATGCCATTTTAATGGACATTATGATCCCCAACCAAGATGGGGTTGAATGTATGAAAAAAATCAGGCAGTTATCAATGGTGCCTATAGTGATGATGACTGCCAAAGTCTCCGAAGCTGATAGGCTTAGAGGCCTTGAGTTTGGTGCTGATGATTATGTTTGTAAGCCTTTTAGTGCTGCCGAGCTTGTGATGCGAGTCAAGGCTATTCTTCGTCGTTGTGCCCCTTTAGATAATAAAGGAGAGAAAATACTGGTGGATGAAGAGCAGCTGCTGATAAAGCTTAAAGGCCAAATTTTACCGTTAACTAAAGTCGAATTTGATATATTTGCACTTCTTTATAAATCACCAAGTCGTGTTTTCTCTCGTCAACAAATTCTAGATTTTATTCAACCAGATAATTTTGATATTTCAGATCGTGTTATTGACAGTCACATCAAAAATATCCGTAAGAAAATTAAGCAAATAGGTATATCTTCTAAGCTAGTTGGTTCAGTTTATGGGGCTGGATATCGCTTTGATGAACAGCAAATCGACTCGGCGGCTTAACCGATTAGTGAACCCTGCCCTTGTCTGAGGTATTATCAGCCTAATAATAATATTAAGAGGTTGATATGATTGATTCATTTCTCTCGCAATTAACTTGGGTACATGGCTTAGTAGGCATCCTAGGCGTTACTGCTCCTGTGCCCTTTTTTTGGCAACGCCTTTTAAAAAAACAATCGTTAATCCATCAACTTGAATTGCAACTTGAGCAACATGTTGCGCAACAAGCTCAGTTGCAACATGCTCATAAAGAAGAGCAGGTATTGGCTCAGCAGCTACAAAATGAAAAGTTGCAGCTACATGGTCAAGTTCAGCAAAGCCAAGCTCGCTTAAGTGAAAAACAACTTCAGGCACAGCAATTTCAAAAGCTTTGGCAACAGGGTGAAAAAAACCTAAAAACGCTGCAGCAAGAAAAAAGTCTTATTGCCGTTGAGTTAGCAGAATTAAAAGCGTTATCAGAGCAAAAGCAGGCGGCATTTGAAGCACAGCTTAACCATTTAGAGCAAACAAAAACTCAATTGAAACAAGAGTTTGAAAATCTGGCAAATCAAATTTTTGAAGAAAAGTCCCAGCGCTTTGGACAACAAAGCCAAGAACGAATTGGTCAGTTATTACAGCCAGTTCAGGGTGAATTAAAAGGCTTTCGTGACAAAATGGAAGCCATTCATAGTGAAGAACTTAAACAGCGCGCAGCATTAAAAACCGAGCTATTACACCTTCAAGCTAATAATAAATCAATCACTGAGCAAGCTGATAAATTAACGACAGCACTGCAAGGACAAAAGAAAACCCAAGGTAATTGGGGAGAGCTAATGCTTGAAAATGTGTTAGACAGTGCGGGTTTAAGAGCAGGTGATGATTATAAAAGAGAAGCGTCTTTTACCACAGAGATTGGCAAGTTTAGACCGGATGTATTGGTCTACCTTCCCCAACAAAGACATTTAATCATTGATGCAAAAACATCATTGAATGCATACACTCGCTATGTGAATGCGGAGTGTGACACTGATGCGCAAACCGCTTTAGCTCAGCATTATCAGGCTGTATCGGATCGTATTAAAGAGTTGGGCGATAAACGTTATGAAAAACTACCAGGGATCAACTCACCCGAAGTTGTGATCATGTTTATTCCCATAGAGTCGGCATTTGTCGCTGCGGTCAAACATAACCCAAGCATCTATCAACATGCGTTAGCACACAATGTATTAGTGGCGACGCCTACTACCCTTTTAACAAGTCTTAACATTGTGAAACAGCTTTGGCGTTTTGAAGAGCAGTCAAAGCACAGTCGTGAACTCGCTTTACGCGCTGAACGTTTTTATAACAAGCTCAATGGCTTCCTTAATAGCATGGAAGGAGTGGGTACTCAATTAGATAAAGCTAAAGAGAGTTATGAAAAAGCATTTTCTCAGCTTTATGCTGGCAAAGGAAATTTAATCAAACAAGCTTCAGAGTTCAAAGAATTAGGCGTGTCGGTCAGTAAAGAGCTCCCAGAGTCTTTGCAAGAAAAAGCGAAATTAGAGCTAGAATAGCAATACAAAAAAGGAGCCTTTTGGCTCCTTTGCTCTCTCAGCTTTTTTGGGTTAACTTTTTTGTCTTGAATTAGGGTTAATACATCTGGCTCTTTGCCCATTTCGTTGTAATGACACAAATAAATTGATAGTCAGAGAATGAGTTTGAAAATCTTGCCAAATCACACTACTTGCCGGCGGACAAAGAGAGTGCTGTATATAATCTTTTAATACGTCACCATCCATATTTAGCTCTTCCGGTACTCGAATATGTGTGATAACACCGTACTCACTGAATTCCACTTCTTTTAATTGCCAAGTTCCAATCATAAACTGTTTTGAGAAATAGCGTTCAATACGTTTTTGCGAGTCATTAGACAGTGGTATTTGTGCTTGAGTATTATGTAAACTGGTCCAATAAAAAAACGCAAAAATAGTAGCGAAGACAAGCCCTATAGAGAAAAACTTGAAGGATAAGTTGCGTGATTTTAGAGGGCTATTTTGCTTTTGGCGCGTTTCAATGATTTTCGCCCAATCGCCATGTTTTAAATTAGGTTGAGACATATTCTTTCTCCCGTATTAATGGCGTTATTAAAACAAACCAATGTGGAAGAAAAATGGAGTGAATGTGCAGTAATACCGACCCTTAATGATACTTAAGCGTTTATAGTGAAAAAAACTGACGCTATCTTAGTTAAAAACTTTTTATTTAGAACAATAACTATAAACACGTTTTCCTTGCCTCAAAATAGCTCACTATCGCTAATAGGCTCGGCATAAGTTGTTGCAGGTTTTTAAAAGCTTATAACAACTTATAATTGCTTAAGCATCTAGGTTTAATGGCAAGGTAATTTGTACACATAAACCGCCTGACTTGCCATGTTTAAGTACTATTTTGCCAGCTAAAGCGTGAACTAAGCTTTGACAAATTGACAGTCCTAACCCTGAACCGCCTAAGGCCCGAGAGCGAGACTTGTCAACCCTATAAAGTCGATCAAAAAGCCTTGGTAAGTCTTCATCGCTCACACCAGGGCTAGAGTCATCGAGTTGAATAAAGACCTGGGTATGATTGGCTCTTACTTTAAGTCTGACATGTCCAGGTGCATCGGTGTAAAGACAGGCATTTTTAGCTAGGTTGAGGAGTACTTGTTCGAGTTTAGATTGATCAGTTTTCAATACAGTATTTGCTGCAAAATCGATGTCACTTATAAACCTGAGCTGATTTTGCTCTGTAAGTAACTTAATATCGGACATAAACTTTTGCGTGAGCTGTTGTAAATTGACCGTTTGCAAGTCTATACACAATGCTTTGTTTTGCAATTGAGATAGTTGGTATACATCGGAAATAAGGTTATTGAGCTGTGCTATTTTGTCATTGATTTTTCCGTAGGCTAAAAACTTATCGTCAATTAGGTTATGCTCAAGGGCTTCAATATGCAATCTGAGTACACTTAATGGTGTGCGAAGCTCATGAGAAATATCGGCAAGCATTTGTTCCTTCTGTTCTAAGTTATGCTGATACATTTGAGCCTTATAATGAGCATTTTTTTGTTTTATGTAGTAAGCATAAATAATAAAACCACTCACTGCAGAGATGAGCAAACTGACTAGTAACCAAATGCGTTTTTGCAGGGTTTCATTTTCTAGCTCTGTGGTTGTAAGAGCATGATTTTTTTCTTCTTGTGCGAGTTTTAATGATTTAAGTAAATTGTCTGAGCGTTTCTTAATTGTGACAGCGTCACGCTCTTCGATGTTTTTAGTGAAGGTTTTTAAATCGGCGGTTGCATCAAGTAAGTATGAATAGGCTTTTTCATAGTTCCCTTTTTGTCGATAAGCTTTACTTGAGTACAAATTATATTGATGAGAGAAAAAAGCTGACTTAAATTGCACCATAAGCGGTTTTGATTTTGCTAAATAGTCAAGAGCAGTATCAGGCTGCTGGTTCTGAGTATAGGCTTGAGCTAAATGAATAAAAGACCAAAACTTGCGAACGGTTGATTCCGTTTTTTCAGCATAAGCGTTTTCTTTTTTGGCATGCCAGAGGCTTTTTGCTGGCTTATTTTGTTTGAAATAAATATTAGACAAGGTGCCATGGGCGCTAGACAAGCCTTCATTAGCATCTAACTGCGCTAATAATGTAATGGCTTCATTCAATTGAGGAATAGCATTTTGATAGTCGTCACCTTTAGCTGAGAGCTGTGCAAGTGTTAATGCCGTCGATGCAATATTACGTTTGTGGCCGGTTTTTTTGTCATAAACTAGCGCCTGCTCAAGGAAAAAGCGTGCCTTTTTACCATTACGCAATACATTTGATAAACCAAAAAGGTTGTAGTAGTTAGCTGCTTTAAGCTCATAGTTATCTGATTTTTCTAACATTTTTTGTGCATTAATCTGCAGCTCCATCGCCTTATCGAAGGCACCTTGGGCCTCATATAAAACGCCAAGATTGTTCATTGATTGCGCAATAAGATCGTTGTCACCTAACGAGAGCGCAATTTTCTTTGCTGCTAAGTAATAATATTCCGCCTTATCAGTATTAATGTTTCTACGGAAATTAATCCCTAACTCTTTGTTCACCTCATATCTAAATTCAAGAGTTTGCTTTGGTATAGTAAGTAGCGGTAAAAGTAGTTTTATGGCTTGGTTATATTTGGCTTGCTCTCTGGCAATTTTGGCTCTTTGTAAATTAACCTGTGGTTGAAAAATTAACTGTTTTTCACGTTCAAGCGTTTTCAGTGCGACATCAAGTTTACCTTCCTTGGTGAGCTCTTTGGCTTCGGCAATAATTTCTGATGTAAACGGCGAGGCGTTTAAACTAAAAGTTAAAGCTGCTAACAACAAAGTAAAACGTTTCATGTGGCTTTTTTGAAGAGATTATTTATTGAATAGTAAGCGTAAATTGTGATTGAAATGTGGAGTGTAAAGGCCCTTTACATTTTTTTAGTTGAGAACTCTGAATGATAAAAGGGCCCGATTGGGCCCCTTGCTGATAAGGAACTATTTGACTAAAAAACTAGAACTGGTTCATGGTGTTAGCTTCACCTCCTGCTTTAAGTGCATTGTCACCAGAGAAATACTCTTTGTGCGTATCACCAATGTTTGAACCTGCTAGGTCTTGGTGTTTCACTGATGCTTGTTCACGGCGAATTTCTTGACGTTGAACATCTCGTACATAAGCCAGCATGCCTAGATCACCGAAGTAGCCTTCAGCCAGAATATCTGTGCTTAGTGCAGCAGTATGGTAAGTTGGTAGCGTGATTAAGTGGTGGAAAATACCTGCTTCACGTGCGCCATCTTTTTGGAAGTTTTGCACTAATACATCTGCCGCGGCTGCAAGTTCAGAACTATCCAGTTCAGGCGCCATCAATGCTTTGATGTCTTGAGACGGGTCAGGGTAAGCAGATAGGTCTTTACCTTGCTCTTGCCATTCTGCATATACTTGCTCACGGAACTTAAGTGTCCAGTTGAATGATGGTGAGTTGTTGTATACTAGCTTCGCATTTGGTACTTGCTCACGAACGCGATTAACAAGCTCAGCAATCTGTTTTACATTTGGTTTTTCAGTTTCAATCCACAGTAAATCAGCGCCTGACTGAAGGCTAGTGACACAATCAAGTACTACGCGGTCTTTTTCTGTTCCCTCTTTGAACTGATATAAACCATTGTCTAGGCGCACAGGCTTACAAAGCTCACCATTCAATTTCATCGCCATTTCACCTTCTTCAAGATCTGCACCACTTGAAACTGGTGTTGTGTCTAAGAATGCGGTGTATTGGCTCGCTAAATCGCCCGGTGTTTTAGATACCGGTACTTTTTGTGTTAGACTTGCACCGAGTGAATCAGTTCGCGCTACAATTACACCATCTTCAACACCTAGCTCTAGGAATGCATAACGAACAGCATTGATTTTTGCTAAAAAGTCTTCATGAGGCACCGTTACTTTACCTGCTTGGTGACCACACTGTTTTGCATCAGATACCTGGTTTTCAATCTGAATGGCACATGCGCCAGCTTCAATCATTTTCTTAGCAAGTAGGTATGTTGCTTCTTCGTTACCAAAACCCGCATCGATATCAGCGATAATTGGTACTACATGCGTTTCGAAATTGTCTATTTTGCTCATTACGGCTTCAACATCACCACCATTTGCCTTTGCTTCATCTAACTCTTTGTATAGGTGATCTAGTTCACGCGCGTCTGCTTGCTTTAAGAAAGTATAGATCTCTTCAATAAGTGCAGGGACTGAAGTTTTTTCATGCATACTCTGGTCTGGTAGTGGACCAAACTCAGAGCGAAGTGCCGCAACCATCCAGCCACTTAGATAAACATAAGAGCGCTTAGTCGTTTTTTGATGGCGCTTAACAGCCATCATCATTTGCTGTGCAGTGAAGCCGTGCCAACATCCTAAAGACTGGGTGTATTGACTGCTATCGGCGTCATAGGCCGCCATGTCTTCACGCATCACCTTTGCTGTGTATTTTGCGATGTCTAAGCCTGTTTTAAAGCGGTTTTGTAGATTCATGCGGCTCGCGAACTCAGGGCTGATTGATTGCCAAGAATTGCCCTGTGTTTTGCAAAGTGTACTGAAGTGGTCAAGTTTTGATTGATAGCTAGTCATAATAAAAATCCTTCGAACGGGTTTCTGTATAATCTTTTATTCATGTTTGTGAGAGTGACACCATAATAAAGCTCTTGGTTATCTGCTCTGTTTGGCGCTTAATTCAACACTAGGCCGATTTTTATGATTTTTTAAATTTATAGTTTTTATCCTGGGTATTCTTTTTGTGAATGAGTTGGGGGTTAGGTTTTCGCTGTTTTTAAGATATGGTTTATCTAAACCCGTTCTAATTTATGCTTAGGAAGATATTCATGAGTGCAACTGTTCAACAAGCTGGCTTAACCATAGATCAGCAACTTTATGACTTCGTTAATCAACAGGCTTTGCCCGGCACTGGTTTGCAAGTAGAAACTTTTTGGCAAGGATTTGCAGATCTGGTCAATGAGCTTACACCAAGAAACAAATCATTATTGATAAAACGCGATACGCTGCAGTTGCAGATTGATGCCTTTCATAAGCAGCAAGGGCAATGGGATTCAGAAGCTTATAAATCATTTTTGACCGAAATAGGCTATTTAGTTTCCGAGCCTGAAGAAGCAACTATCACCACAGAGCATGTTGAACCAGAGATTGCGCTCACAGCAGCCCCACAGCTTGTTGTGCCTGTAAGCAATGCGCGTTTTGCATTAAATGCGGCGAATGCAAGGTGGGGCTCGCTTTATGATGCATTGTACGGCACAGATTTATTGCCAGAGAAAGACGGAGCGGAAAAGCAAAAATCGTATAACCCAGTCCGTGGTTTTAAAGTAATGGCTTACGCTAGACAGTTTTTAGATATTGCCCTGCCGTTGCAATCAGGCTCTCACATCGAGAGTACGAACTACTCAGTGTTAAACGAGCAACTTGTTGTTACTTTGAATGACAGCTCGCAAGTCTTGCTTTCGACACCTGAACAGTTTGTGGGTTATCAAGGTCAAGCTCAAAATCCAACTGCTTTATTGTTCAAACATCATGATTTACATATCGAGATTCAAATTGATTCACATAACCCTATCGGACAAGCTGATAAAGCGGGGATCAAAGATGTATTACTCGAAGCTGCACTAACGACCATTATGGATTGTGAAGACTCTGTGGCCGCAGTTGACGCTCAAGATAAAATTGGTGTTTACAGTAATTGGCTAGGTTTAATGAAAGGGACCCTCACGGATACCTTTATAAAAGATGGTCAAGAACTGACACGAAGCCTAGTAACCGATCGTGAATATACCAGTAAAAGTGGTGAGCGCATGAGCTTGAAAGGTCGCAGTATGATGTTTGTGCGTAATGTTGGCCATTTAATGACGAATCCTGCGATCTTAGATAAAAATGGCGAGGAGATATTTGAAGGGATCATGGATGCGGTGATCACGTCACTTTGTGCTATGCATGATCTTCAAGGCAACAGCCCATTTAAGAACTCTACGGCGGCGAGTGTTAATATCGTAAAACCCAAGATGCATGGCCCAGAAGAAGTCGCCTTTACCAATACCCTTTTCTCTCGTGTTGAAAGTCTATTAGGTCTGCCAGAGAACACTTTAAAAATGGGTATTATGGACGAAGAACGTCGCACGTCCGTAAATCTAATGGCATGTATTAACCAAGCTAAATCTCGTGTGGTTTTCATTAATACTGGGTTCTTGGACAGAACCGGTGATGAAATTCACACCTCTATGGTTGCGGGTCCGGTATTACCAAAGGCTCAGATCAAGGCTCAACCTTGGATAGCGGCGTATGAAAATCAGAATGTGGATATTGGTTTAAAATGCGGCTTCAGTGGCAAGGCGCAGATCGGTAAAGGCATGTGGCCGATGCCAGATAAAATGGCAATGATGATGGAACAAAAGTCGGATCACCCAAAATCGGGTGCCAATACTGCTTGGGTGCCATCACCTACAGCGGCAACCCTGCATGCGATGCACTACCATCAAGTTGATGTTTTTGCTGTTCAGTCGGAATTGAAAGCGCGTCAGCAAGCGTCACTCGATGACTTATTAACGCCACCTTTACTGCTTGATGTAGAACTGAGCAAAGAAGATATTCAATCTGAACTTGAGAATAATGCACAGGGTATTTTGGGATATGTGGTGCGCTGGATAGACCAAGGCGTTGGCTGTTCAAAAGTACCAGATATCAATCATATTGGCTTAATGGAAGACAGAGCGACTTTACGTATTTCAAGTCAGCATATCGCAAACTGGTTGAAGCATGGCATTTGTACATCTGATCAAGTGCAGGCAACGTTTACCAAAATGGCTGAAGTGGTCGATACGCAAAATCAGCACGATAAAAACTATACACCGATGGCACCAAGCAATGATAGTTTAGCGAGTAATCTAGCATATCAAGCGGCATTAGCCTTGGTATTCGAAGGAGAACAGCAGCCTAACGGCTATACAGAGCCGCTATTACATAGTTACCGCCTAAAATACAAAGCGGCACATAACTAAAGCGCTAGCTTTGCAAATTTCTTTCCTAGTTTAATGCCAACGTGAAGTTGGCATTTTTCGTTTATTACCCATAAAAATATAATTCATAAAAAAACAAAATGTGATGTTGTAACACTTCTGTTTTTGTTATATTGTAACAACTGTTTTAAGTGATGTACTTTCTTTTCCCTTGAAAAGACTAACTTGTTACTAATAGCCCGTATTAGTTTATGAGTATCGATTCAGTTAAAGAGTACGCTAGAGGTGGAGGGTTTTCTCAGTTTCCCTCCGCCTTTTTTATATCTCAATCCCGCCTTTAGACATGTAAAGCCCCTTTACAAATAAATAAGACATCTTTGACTAAACTTGTGTCAGTTTTTGTTCCTCAAAGCAATCCTATATTGTGATTCGCGTGTTTCAAAAATAAAAAAAAGCTGGCAGCAGCCAGCTTTGGTAATACCCAGTTAGGGCATTATGCGTAAACTTTTATTTTTAGAGTGGGCCTTTATTGTCACTTGGTGTTTGCCATAAGCTATGCCAAATATAATTGCCATGAATGTAATACAAGTCGTCGCTGTGTATTACTGCCCTGTCTAGCCCACCCCATACATATGGTTCTGTTTCTGCGTTAATACTAGAGTAATCAATTTTACTGCTGCCTATATAATTAAGTGATGGAGTTGTTTGTGTATCAATTTCGAATGCTGCTAGTTCGCTCTCTCGCTTCCATAAATATAAAGAGTCTGAGTTTGTTTCGGTTTTCCACCTTTCAACTGGCATAGTGAATCTAATTCGTTCTGACTGTGTCTTTAAGAAGCTCAGTGATTTATAGTCCCACTCAGCAGGCGTATAGGCGTTAGCAAATACTTTCTCATTGACAACTTTCGGCTTGGTGATGTCTGTAATGTCAAAGAGCGTGACTTTGGCACCATTCTCTACTTCTTGCGCACTCGGGTCTCGCCAGTCTTGAATATTTTGTCCGATACCAAGCAGTAAGTTTTCATTGATAAGGTGCAAATAGGCTGAATACCCAGGAACTTCTAATGCACCTGCTATTTTGGGTTTGGTTTTATTACTCAGATCTATGATATAAAGAGGATCAACTTGTCTAAATGTAACAATGAACGCTCTATCTTCAGAAAAACGAACCGCATAAATATTCTCATCAACTAAACCCTGCTCATTCGTTTTACCTATAGGAGTGGGATGAGTATCATTAGGCAGTTTTGCAATGGGCGCTAGTGAGTTGTCTTGTTGTTGTAAAACAAATAACTGATGTTTAAATGGTGAGAAACCAGCAGTCTCGTCAAAAGGCAAGTTAGTTGTTGTGACAACGCGCAAATCGTTATTAAATTCGCTGAACCTTAAATTTTGTTGTCCTCTGCCTAAATGCCCTTCGACAGCGCCTGTTGCTGTGTATTCTAAGTTATCACCTGCCAGATCAAACTTATGAATAACGGTTTTTACTGTATCATCTTGAGATACAGTACCATGTGTATAGAGTGCATTCTCTGAAGCATATATTCCGTAGATATTCGTGTTGATACAAAGTGATTCTCTTTGTTCAGGGTTACTTAAATTAATTTTAGTTATAGTAATGATACTATCGAACCCATCTTTATCAGATGCATCAGACGAAATATAACAGTTATCTGGAGTGACCAATTCTTCACTATTCTGACTTGCTGTATTAATAATATTAGGTGTCAATTCAGCGAGTTGTTCTTTACTCAGGTTTTGATAGTTTGCCAGCACCGTTGCTTCATCATTATTACTCGTATCAAACCCCGTAAAATTAGGGTGGTAGTTGCTCACTAAGTAAAGAGAGTCTCCAATAACCCTGCTATCGATTAATCCCCCTTCAATTTTAAATTGGTGCTTGATGGCGGCTTGACTAGGTTGACTGACATCAACAAGGCTTAACTCAAATTCATTATCACCGTAATAGAAAAATGGCTCTACAGTCGCTGCCAGGTCATTTGCTATGGGGAATGAAAAGTAGCTAGGTGAATAATTTAAAATAGCGAGTGTATTATCATGCAGGTAGAGTTGTTGATCAGAACTATGTACTTCCGAATAAGGCAAGTTTTGTATTGGCTTCATTTCACCCTTTTCATTACGTTGCATGATACGAATGTAGTTTTCACCTTCATTAGAATCATGATCTATATCGTTGAATGAATTTGCTGCAATAAATAGAAACTCACCGTCATATTTAATTCTGTCAGATTCATCAACATTTTGTTCTTGTTGATTTGTCTGAGAGAAGTCTTTTGATGCTGTAGGCGAAGTGGATGCATCATTTTCTAGTGTATCATCGTTTGAAAGGCGCGTTTGATAACGTTTAAATAATCCGTTCTTAAGGTTTTGAGAAAATTGAAACTCAGATGCCTTGATGAGTGGTGCTGCCGATACTTTTATATCATTTAATTTTGGAATTTCTTGTTCCTCTACCGATGGCGTATCAGTTTTATTACTGCCACCACAACCGATTAAAATGCCTAATGTCAGTGAACTGAGTAAAAGAGAACGCTTCATTTTTGGCTCCTTGAAAATAATTAAGTTAAAAGTCGTTGTGTGTTTTTTAATCTTAATCAGCCAGCCTAGAATATCTGTTATTTTAGCCAATCGAAGTGTTATTTAATGTTACCGAGCATAGAAAAAAAAGTCAGGAGTGGTAAATTAGCATCAGGGAAATAGAAGGGTCTGATTTTGAAAGCTTCTTTAAAGTATTTATTGTTGTTGGCTGCGTTAACGACGTCACGATTAGGTTTAGCTGCTGAGCCAGCAACTTGCTCACAGGCCAATGAGGAATGTATTGAAATAGGTCAGTGGCAGGTTTTGTTAGCCGTTGGGGGAGGGATACTGACAAACCCTTTGCAGGGAGGCGAAAATATCCCGCTTATTTTGGTGCCTTACATCAGTTACTATAATGAACGCTTCTTTATTGAAAACACTACGCTTGGTTACACATTTCAAGAAGCTGAGCATTTTGATATAAGTGCTATTTTAGAACTTAATGGTGAGCAAAAGCACTTTAATCGGCTGCATGCTGCTAATATCATTGGCGTTGATGGTGCGCTTAGTGAGGGAGATAACTCTGAAGTGCCGACTTCTCCAGATTCGAATGGCTCTGAAGACCTTTTCCCAGATATTGATGCACCTGTTGAACCAAAACGCCTTCCAACTTTAGATGATATTGCCAAGCGTGACTGGGCTATAGATGCCGGTGTGCTTGCCCATTGGTATATAGGCAAACAACAAAAAATAACCGCTCAGTGGTCACATGATGTTAGTGGCGTTTATAAAGGCCAGCATATAAAAGCCAGTTATAAATATCAGTTTCCTGTTTTTGATTGGCCTGCGAAATTGCAGCTTTCAGCAGGATTTGACTGGCAAAGTGCTGAGCTTATTGACTACTACTATGGTCTAAATAGTAAAGATAACGTAGAGCAAGCGTACTTTTACCAGGGTAAGCAAGGTGTGTCGCCTTTTCTGGGGGCGGTATTTAATTATCGGCTCAACAAGCGGTGGCAGTTTAAGTTCAGTGCCAAGCGTACTTTCTTATCCAGTGCGATAACAGGTAGCCCATTAGTGAATGATAAGCAACAAGATTATGTATTTATTGGGGGACTTTATGAGTTTTAGTCGCCCATTAGTCGTATTGGTTGCGAGTTGTTTTTTCGCCTCTGTTGCAAATGCACGAGACGCTTCTGAACACGATAATCAGCATGTGGCCTCCCTCGCTATTAAACCTATCACCTGTGTTGTAAAAAGCTTAGGCGAAGCATGCCAAATGAAAGCAAACGTGACTTGGCAGACGCCTATGCTGCAGAGTGTGTGTTTGTTTCAAGATAAACAGAAACTTAAGTGCTGGGTTAAGCAAAATCAAGTATCTGAAATGCTTGATGTAACACTCGATAAAACCATGGTATTTAGCTTACGTGATAAAAAGCAAAATACATTAGTTGAACAAACTATTAAGGTGCATGCATTGAGCAGTAGAAAGTATCGCCGAAAGTTAAAGTCAGATTGGAGTTTATTTTAATGTCTAAAGTTATTTTAGTTGAAGACGACGTACGCTTAGCTACTTTGACTGCACAATTTTTAAAAGCAAATGGATTCGAAGTAGAGATGATCCATGATGGTGCTGATGCTGCTAAGCAGATTATTGCCATGCAACCTGACATGGTGATTTTAGATATTATGCTACCGAATCAAGATGGGTTCAGTATTTGCCGTGCCATTCAAGACGAATATTCTGGGCCTATATTGTTTTTAAGTGCCAAAGACAGCGATTTTGATCAAGTTAAAGGACTCGAGATTGGGGCTGACGATTATGTTATTAAGCCTGTTGAGCCTTTTGTGCTATTGGCGCGTTTAAATGCCCTACTCCGTCGTTGTCAAAATAAGCCTAAAAACCAAGACTCATTGTCGTTAGGTAAGTTGCAAATTGATAAAGCCGATCGCCGAGTTTTCCTTGATAGCGAAGAGATTGAGTTAACCAGCTATGAGTTCGATTTACTGTGGACGCTAGCAAGCAATGCAGGTGAAACACAAAGCAGAGAGTTTATTTATAAGCATGTTGTAGGCAGAGACTATGATGGACTTGATCGCAGTGTAGATGTGCGTATTTCACGCTTACGCAAAAAGCTAGGAGATAACTTAGAGCAACCATTTAGACTCATTACTGTGTGGGGCAAAGGCTATTTATGCTCGAAGTCCGCTTGGGGTTAAAGCAGGGTGGTTCGTCTTCTTATTAGTCTTTACTTGGTGGTCATCACCAGTATTGTCGTTATTAATCAATCCAGTGATTATGTTTGGCAAAATTGGGTAACACATGCGCCAGATGAGCTTCGTCATGCCAAGCAGGTTGCGCATGTGATGCAGGCACACATCACAGTGCCAGAACAGCTGCAGGCGAGTTATAAAGGGTTGGATATCGACAGTATTGCATGGTTAGACGAGCAGCGTAGTCAATTATTAAATGGCGAAGTACTGACGACTTATAATGCACAGGGACAGGCATTATTGAGTTTTTTACTCGTTGATAATTATACCTTAGTTCAACTTGGGCCATTTTTACCTTTAGAACCTGCCTCCAATAAACTATACCTTTTCAAGTTTATATCTTTTTTAGTGCTAGGTTTATTGTTAATTATTTGGTTACGACCACTGTGGCTAGATTTGATGCAGTTCAAACGGGTTACGGAGCATTTAGCACAGGGTAACTTAAACGTAGAGCGAAAAGCTTCACGCTTTTCTGCGATTTCAGATCTCACTGAGCAATTTCATATCATGGCGCAAAAAGTCGCAAATTTGATGACTGATCAAAAGCAGCTCGTCAATGCGGTTTCTCATGAACTTCGCACTCCGCTTGCTAGACTAAAATTTGCTCTGGCTATGCTACAAAGCGCTCAGCCTGAGCAAATCTCAGGGATGCAACAAGACGTACAGGAGATGGAATCATTAATCGATGAAATGCTCAGTTACGCACGTTTAGAAATAGCGGGTGAGCAGTTAAGTCGTGAAGAGTTTGACCTATCGGAATTATTTCTGGCGCAACTTGATAAGCTACAAGGACCAAGCAGTAAAGAAATTATCGCATCTATTTCATCTGGTATTAAAGTCAATGCCAATGCGCATTACCTTGCACGTGTGATACAAAATTTACTGCAAAATGCTGATAAATATGGTGTTAGCCAAATTGGTGTGTCTCTGAAAGAGGTTGGACAGCAGGTTATTATTGTGGTTGAAGATGATGGTGAAGGGATAGCGGAAGAGCAATATGAGAACGTTTTTATGCCGTTTGTTCGATTAGAAAAGAGTCGCAATAAGCACCTTGGTGGTTATGGGCTTGGTTTAGCCATAGTGAAAAAAATAGTGAGTTGGCATAAAGGTCAATGTGTGGTCGTAAAAAGTAAACTTGGTGGCGCAAGTTTCGTGATCACACTGCCAAAAATGCGCTTTATCAAAGTTTGAAAAGAAAGATTTAGAAACTGTTCCAAAAACAATAAAGGCCTTTATTGTTAGTATAAATTATTCAAACTCTAAGGTAATGTAATTTGTGACGAACGGGTCGATGGTAATCGTGCCAGAGGCATAGGATTTTCTATCAACGCCTTGGGTTTCTGCTTTTGGTGAGGGACTCTCAAAATGAGATTTTGCGGCAGGTTGAGAATTTAGCTCTATAACAACAGAAAATAAGGCTTTTAAGAAATATAAAACAAGGAAGTAATTTAAGATTCATTGGCCCTAGTGGGTATATGAAAAGTAGGTTTAATTTATTCGTTAAAAGAAAAAACTCCTCTCTGGTTGAAACAGAGTAAGGAGCTCATAGATAACCCCTTGAGAAGAAACATCGTAAACATGTAACTTTAGCAAATCACTCGCTCTTAACTTGCTATCTATCGCTAGGTTCAGTAGTGCAAGCTGCATTAGATTTTTTTCAATCTCCAGCCTAGTTCTAATCCGCCAGATCTCTTCAAGTTTAAATGGCCTTTTTATGCCGCTGCATTTACCAGAAGATAATTTTCTCATGATGACCTCCTCATAGTGTTTTTGGTCAACATAAGGTTTGGCAACCACATTTAGTAAGGTCAGGAAAAGCAGAAACGTCACTGGACAAAAACAATTGAGATTCTAATGACTGCTTCGTTCGTGAAGCAGCCGTTGGCTTATAGCAAGTTTATTGGTATAAAAATGAAAAAGTCTAAGTTTTAGCAAATTAAGATGATGTCTCTGCAACTTATGTAAGGCAATTTTTAGTTGGTAACGCATCTTAACTCAAGTCGTAATTCCCAACCTCTTTTAGATAATTCAGAGTGGATCATACAACGATATAGCCTTGAGAGTTTAATTCAATCCTATGCGTTGCTCATTATGACACCTGAATGGAGACTCAAGCTTGTTATTTTTGCGGCACAGCCTGACAAAACCTCTTTCTTTGCCATAGGCTCAATGGTTTGCAAGGTAAAGATCTTTCGTCACTGCCGTCCCCAATCCTTTCCACCCATTTCCGCCAATCGAGACGCGGCACGCCGAAAGGAAAAGGCGAGATCATTGGCGGACGATAATTGTGCTAGTGATACGCCAATTCGCCCCGTCGCCGACCACTCATAATATTCTCCCTTTTTGGTGCGAATCATGGTCGTCGCAAAGGAGCTCGAGTTTCCTCCCTTCTCACTGACAATCAATTCTCCATCCTCATCACTACTTTCAACATGCGCTTCAAAATCAACAAATAATTCATCGAGCGGGACTTTTGCCGCCAGCACCAAGCGGGTGCGAGATTCATAACATGCGTCAATGAGGGTCACGAATCGTCGCGCTTCGTTGAGGTGACTGGCGTCCAATTGCGGGACGCTGTCCATGATGAGGAGCGGAAATCGGTCGCACAGGGAAATATAATCGGCCGCGCCAAGCGGTTGATAGCACAACTCATAAAAGTCAAACCAGGCGCACCGGTCATTCAATCGGGCAACCTGGACGCTACGGCCATAGAGTACCGGAATGGTCTCGCCCTCAGTTCCGGATGCATTGTCACCAAATATTTCCTCTAACTGCGCCTGTATGTTGATAATTTTATTATTATCGCCATGAGTATCCTTGCTTGACCAAAAATAGGATTGGCCATCAGCTCGAGTTTCGAGTCGATAATCCTTGGTGGAACCCTCCATAGAAATAATGTCGAAAGTGTGTTTTAACATGTCTATGAATGGCAAAAAGAGGGATCGGTTAATGCCTCCCTTATACAAGTCATCTGGTGAGCGGTTCGAGGTGGCCACTATTACAACATTCCGATCCAATAATAATAAAAACAGTCTTTTCAAAATCATGGCGTCGGCAACGTCTGTCACTTGAAATTCGTCGAAACAGAGGAGTTGGGCTTCTTGTGCCAATTGTTGCGCAACGATGGGAATCGCATCACCTCGTGGGTGCTTCTGTTTGTAGACAAAGATTCGATGATGGACGTCCAGCATGAATTCATAAAAGTGGACGCGGCGTTTGGTAATTTTTGCGTGTTTGTGGCTATCATTATTACAGCGAGAGTCGTCAGGAACATTAACCGACGCGTGAAAGAGATCCATTAGAAAACTCTTGCCGACCCCAACAGGTCCATGAATGTAAATGCCCTGCGGTGGTGGACCAAAGGACCTCAAATGGAACTTCTTTCGAAGAAAGGACTGGGCGGATACCATGTATCGTACCAGTGAGCTGCTGTTTTTAAAGTTGCTATTTGCCGATTCGTCGCTGCGTACTGGAGGGAGCGAGGAAAGAGACTCGTGAAGGGCATCGAATTTTGCCGCCAGAGCAACTTGCGCATCATCACGTCGAACCTCCCCCATATCAACCTTTAGTTCATACGCCTCTGTCACGAGGCCTTTCGAGAAGCTTCTCCGAGCGACGCGATGTTTTGCTATTAACATGTACATTATTGTCATGGAGCCAATGAATTTATCAACATGATAGTATGGTACGTTTGATTTCTGTGAGGGTATCAAATGGATTCGTAGTAGATGCTCAAGTTTCGGATTTCAACTTATACAAATTTAGCATAACTATCTGAACCCCTCTATCTTGATAAAAATCAAAACAGGTTTGTAAATTTGGTTTAAACCACTGAAGTTACTTTCATATTTTATTAAGGGCATAAATGACTGATTAGCGAATGTTCGGTCCTTCTTGTCTAAGCCGACATTGATGGTCCTTCGAGTAAATTAAAGGTAATTGACCAAATTCATGTTTATGGTAACCGTTCTAAATCATTTTGGGGCATAAATGAGTTACGAAGTGCCAACTGTTAAGGTTCTGGACAGAAACGAGCTAAAGTCTTTCTTTTATAGTTGTACATTTTTTATTTTACT
>CAYZOE010000060.1:0-25397 GCA_964479805.1 uncultured Pseudoalteromonas sp.
GCTCTTCATGCTCTTCATGCTCTTCATGCTCTTCATGCTCTTCATGCTCTTCATGGCCTGAATATTCTGGTGTTTCATAATCTTTACCATTACGAACTACACCATCAAAATGGAAATTAAAGCCATCAGAGCCTGTTTCAAACAAAGCCGCATAAGTGTTCGTATTAGATACTGTATCGAAACTGTAACTTGCAGCGCCAGTGGTGGTTTCTATTTTGTCAGTGGGTATACGATTATCAACTACATTTACTACACCACCAATTGCACCTGAGCCATAAAGAAGTGTTGCAGGTCCACGTAAAACTTCAATTTGTTCTGCTGCTAAGCTTTCATTTGTTGTAGCGTGATCAGGGCCAATTCGAGAAGCGTCACTGCTATCAAGACCATTTTGTGTAACTTTTACTCTAGGGCCATCTAGTCCTCTAATGATTGGGCTTGATGAAACAGGGCCGAAATAGCTAGCGTTAATGCCTGGTTGTCCTTTTAACGTTTCACCCAAAGTTGCCTTCGCACCTTTTTGTAGTTCATCACCACTTAAGACAGTGACAGGGGAAGTCATCTCTAAACTGTTCTTATGAAGACCAGAAGCGTAAATAACAACGCTTTCAATTGAACTTGGCTCTAATTTAACGATTATATTGCCTTGATCTACTTTGATATCAGTGCGTTTATCAATGTAATGATTTTTAGAAATGTGTAACTGGCTATCAGAGTCAGTATTGAGAATGAACTTACCAAACTTGTCCGTGATTACAGAATGATTTTTACCATGCAAGTGCACTTTTGCACCTGATATAGGCTGGTTATTTGTATCAACTACTTTACCTGATATTTGTGCAGCATAAGAGTGAGTAGAAGCCAATGCAGTTAAAATTGCAGTCGCGACAGTCGAATATTTTTTCATAATGGTGTGTACTTCATAAAAGGATCTCAGTTGGCGTTATGGTATAACACCACCAGGCTGTGGATCAACGAATGTTATACCGTAACTTCATTGAATTATCGCAAAATACTCCTAATATTTTATTAGCAAAGGAGTATTTCAATGAGTAAGCCATTTGTGTTTAAAGCAAGATTAAGAGTTGCAGATCTCTTTCATCATGCGAATCATTTAGAAGTGTTTACGACGGCAATTAATAAACGCGAGAGTGTAGAGCATTTCTTGTTGAGAATGATTGGATACTGTGCGCTATCATTTAATAAACGCACATTTTTAAATCAAAAGAATGAAAAACAGCTACCCGATGTGTGGTGTGAAGATGAAAATTCTCACATTACACTTGCGCTTTATGTTTCTGAAATAGAATTAGATGAGATAAGCAGACTGACAAAGCTGTTTGATAAATTGGTGATATTACTGACTGATGGTGAAAATTGGTTTAATGAAATAGCACACCAATTAGTTCAATTTACTAATTTGAGTATTTTTAGTGTGAGCCGAGAATTCATTGAACAATTAGAAACGAATCTAACGAACAGCTTACATTGGGATATTTTAATTGAGCAGAATTCTATGAGTGTGAGCGATAAGTCTGGTTACTACCAAACGGAAGTAAAACAACTTTGCTAAAACTAGAGTAGTGTGATTGAGATATCAGTTAAAGGTTTAGAGCAACACATTAATACTTCACCATCTCTTACAAATGCTAACGGTTCTTGGTTGTAAATTACTTCACCTGAGTTAAGTTTGGCTCTACATGCCCCGCAAAAACCTTCTCTACATTGATAAGTGACTTCGATATTTGCTTTTTCGAGTGCGTCTAATATAGAAGAGCACTGAGCCGCAAACGTAAGCGGCTCAGAATGTTCTTCAATAGATATTTTAGAACTGGGTTTCGAATTCATTATAAATCGAAATCACCAAAGTCAGATGCATCGACCTGAGAGTCAATTTGGCCGACTAAATAAGAGCTGATTTCAGCTTCTTGCGGTGCAACTTGCACGTTATCTGACACTAACCAAGCATTGATCCAAGGGATTGGGTTACTCTTGGTTTCAAAGATAGGCTTTAAACCAACAGCTGTCATACGTGTGTTAGTAATATATTCAACATATTGGCAAAGAATGTCTTTGTTCAGTCCAATCATTGAACCGTCTTTAAACAGGTATTCAGCCCATTCTTTCTCCTGTTGTGCCGCTTCTTCAAACATACGAGTTGCTTCAGCTTCACATTGTGCTGCGACAATAGACATCTCAGGATCGTCTTTACCATCTTGCATGATGTTAAGGATATGCTGAGTACCAGAAAGATGGAGTGCTTCGTCACGTGCAATTAGTTTGATGATCTTTGCGTTACCTTCCATTAGCTCTCGTTCAGCAAATGCAAAAGAACATGCAAAACTTACATAGAAACGGATCGCCTCTAAAATATTAACTGACATAATGCAGAGGTATAGTAGCTTCTTCAGGTCAAACAGGTTGATTCGAACTTCTTCACCATTGATTACGTGCTTACCCTCACCGTAAAGGTTAAAAATTGCAACTTTTTCTATTAGTTCGTCATAATACCTAGTTACGGCATCTGCACGTTCATTGATTTTATCGTTACTAACGATATCGTCGAAGATAAGCTCAGGTGATTGCGTTACGTTGCGAATAATATGTGTATATGAACGACTATGAATTGTTTCACTGAATGCCCAAGTTTCAATCCAAGTTTCAAGTTCTGGTATTGAAACGATTGGTAATAATGCAACATTAGGAGAACGACCCTGTACACTATCTAGCAATGTTTGGTATTTCAAGTTACTCAAGAAAATGTGTTTTTCATGTTCAGGCAACGCTTGGAAATCTAATCGGTCTTTAGACACATCAACTTCTTCTGGGCGCCAGAAAAACGAAAGCTGTTTTTCAATTAACTTTTCAAAAATAGGGTATTTCTGTTGATCATAACGCGACACGTTCACAGTTTGACCAAAAAACATTGGTTCTTTTAACTGGTCGTTATGATTTCTGCTAAATGTAGAATAAGACATATTTTAATACTCGATAACGCAAAAAGCGAGTAAGCAAGTTGCTTACTCGCATCCTAATTAAATTTTACACGCGCCGCCTTCGCAGCCATCATCTTCGATTTCTGGTTTTAATTCGTCTTGAGAGTCTGATGCACCATCACGTGTATTGTGGTAATAAAGTGTCTTAACACCTAACTTATATGCAGTAAGCAGGTCTTTAAGAAGTAACTTCATTGGTACTTTACCACCTTCGAAGCGGGTTGGATCATAATTTGTATTGGCTGAGATGGTTTGGTCAATAAACTTTTGCATAATACCAACAAGACCGAGATAACCGTCGTTCGAAGGAATGTCCCAGAGAAGCTCATACTGATCTTTTAGCTTTTCATACTCAGGCACAACCTGCTTCAAGATACCATCTTTACTAGCCTTAACACTGATATGTCCTCGTGGTGGCTCTATACCATTTGTTGCATTCGAAATCTGTGATGAGGTCTCTGAAGGCATCAGTGCGGATACAGTAGAGTTGCGCATGCCGTGTGCTTGAATACTTTCACGCAGTGCATTCCAGTCAAGACGAAGTTCTTCACTACAAATTTTATCTAAATCACGTTTATAAGTGTCAATTGGCATAATACCTTTAGAGTATGTTGTTTCATTGAACTTCGGACACGCACCACGCTCTTTAGCTAATTCATTTGATGCTTTCATCAAGTAATATTGAATCGCTTCAAATGTACGGTGTGTCAGGTTATTAGCACTGCCATCTGAGTATTTAACGCCATTTTTCGCAAGATAGTAAGCATAGTTAATTACACCAATACCAAGTGTACGGCGACCCATGGTTGCAGTATGAGCAGCAGGAACTGGGTAGTCTTGGAAATCTAATAGATTATCAAGTGCACGAACGGCAAGCTCAGCTAATTCTTCAAGTTCATCAAGTGATTCGATTGCGCCAAGGTTAAATGCTGATAGTGTACACAGCGCGATTTCACCTTCAGGGTCATTAATGTGTGAAAGCGGCTTTGTCGGCAACGCGATTTCAAGACATAAGTTAGACTGACGAATAGGTGCAACTTTTGAATCAAACGGGCTATGCGTATTACAGTGGTCAACGTTTTGTAAGTAAACTCGGCCTGTACTCGCACGCTCTTGCGCAAACATTGAGAATAACTCAATCGCTTTAATGCGCTTTTTACGAATAGACTCATCTTGCTCGTACTTAGTATATAAACGCTCGAACTCTTCTTGATCTTCAAAAAATGCATCGTAAAGGCCAGGCACATCTGACGGGCTGAACAGCGTAATGTAGTCGTCTTTGATAAGGCGAGTGTACATTGTTTTGTTAAATTGCACACCGTAATCTAGGTGACGAACACGGTTTTCTTCAACACCACGGTTGTTTTTCAGTACCAGCAGGTTTTCTACTTCTAAGTGCCAAAGCGGGTAGAATAGGGTAGCTGCACCGCCGCGCACACCACCTTGAGAACAACTTTTAACAGCTGTCTGGAAGTGCTTATAAAATGGAATGCAACCTGTGTGGTAAGCTTCACCGTTGCGAATTGGACTGCCTAGAGCACGAATACGACCTGCGTTAATACCAATACCAGCACGTTGGCTGACATATTTAACGATTGCAGATGAAGTCGCATTGATTGAGTCTAAGCTATCACCCGTTTCAATTAATACACAAGAGCTGAATTGACGCGTAGGTGTGCGTACACCTGCCATGATAGGTGTAGGTAATGAAATCTTGAATAAAGAAACGGCATCATAGAAACGTTTGATGTAATCAAGACGTGTTTCTTTAGGGTAATCAGAGAATAAACTTGCAGCTACAAGGATATATAAGAACTGAGCACTTTCATAAATTTCGCCAGTAACACGGTTTTGTACAAGATACTTACCCTCTAGCTGTTTTACTGCTGCGTAACTGAAATTTAAGTCGCGGCCGTGGTCTATATAGTTATCAAGCTCGTCGATTTCTTGCTCTGTATAATCAATGAGCAAGTGTTGGTCGTAACGTTTTTGTTCTACCAATTTTGTAATGTGGTCGTATAAACGTGGTGGCTCGAATTGGCCATACGCTTTTTTACGTAAATGGAAAACAGCTAAACGCGCAGCAAGGTATTGGTAATCCGGAGAGTCTTTATCAATTAAATCTGCAGCAGCTTTGATGATAGTTTCATGAATATCTTCAGTACGGATCCCATCATAAAATTGTATATGTGATTTTAATTCAACTTGCGAAACTGAAACATTATCTAAGCCCTCAGCGGCCCAGGTAATTACGCGGTGAATTTTATCTAGATCTAGCGGTTCTTTACGGCCGTTTCTTTTACTGACAGATAACTGTTGGTTCATAGCTGTGCCTGTAATCCTTCGGATTGAATATTTAAAAATAATTGGCGAAAATAGCTCAGGTTTTGACCACTATATATGGTGGTTCTTCTGATTCAGATCACAAGATAGTGGGGTTCAATTTAATTTGCAATAGCAAGGTAAATGCACAAATGTGGATAAGTTTGGGATAAATAAAAAGTGTTAGTAACTATTAACCTTTTGAGGTTTGACGCTAGTAACCTCAGCAGGAAATCAATAAAAATGATGCGATTTTTAAAGAAAATAAAAAAATTTTAGAGTGTTTTCTTAATGAGCAGCTTGTGGTGATGAAAGAGTCAAAACACTAGATATAGTATTATGACGTAAATATGAGCACTAGATATGGTCTAGCACTAAAAGTGGGTTAGTTAAATTTAGATCTGATCAATAAATCTGCGCTTCAAAACTTCTTTGTACGAAAAGTTGGAAAGGTCAAGCTAAGAAACTTAAATGTGAAATCAGCTTAAAAAATTAATACATTATTGTTATGTTTTAAACTTACACGAAAGGTATGGGGCTATAAGCCCCTGTTTTTTTACAATCTCATAGAAATAAAAGTATAGAAGCTAATTAAAGCGCAAAGTACATTACAAACTTTCAAAATAGATCGTTCTGATATATCAATTGTGAAACTAATTTTCATAGCCTATATTCCGTAAATATATTGCTAATGAAGCAACTTGGGTATACGCTGACTCTGTCAATCCAACGAAAACCTGAAGTAAACATCATATACAATGGTTTTTGTTTAGGCACCATGGACCAACATGGTGCCGCTTTCAAAGTTCAAACCAACCATCAATCAGCATGAATACTTTGATAAGAAAGAAGATAGTGCTCTCTATTTTTATTTGCAACAGCAAGGTAAATGCACAAATGTGGATAACTCTCGTATAATTTAAAAATGTTAGTAATGATTAACTGTTAGCTAATCTATAAATTTAAATTTTGATGGAAATCAATAAAAATGATGCGATTTTTAAAGAAAATAAAAAAATTTTAGAGTGTTTTCTTAATGAGCAGCTTGTGGTGATGAAAGAGCCAAAACACTAGATATAGTGTTTTGGCTTAAATTTAATCACTAGATATGGTCTAGCACTAAAAGTGGGTTAGTAAGATTTAGATCCGCATGCCAACTGTATGCTGATTCAAGGCTGGGGATATATCCCCATAACGCACAGGCAGAAGTCATACCTGCTGCTTTTGCTGCTTGAATATCTCTTTGAGCATCACCAATATAAAGACACTCGGATGAATTAACGCCTAATTGTTCTGCTGCGTATAACAATGGCTTAGGTGAAGGCTTAGCTTCATCTAATGTGTCTCCACACACAACGACTTCAATTTGTTTTAGCACCGAAATTTGCCCAACAAGTGGTAAAGTTAGAAATGTTGGCTTGTTTGTCATGATTGCTACTTTTATGTCATCTTTAATCAGGGATTGAATTAATTCTGGTACACCATCAAAGCAATCAGTATGTACTGCGATATTAGCTTCATAATGCTCAAGTACATCTTGTCTTAAACGAGCCAAATCAAATTCAGCGAGCCTACTTCCAAACCCAACTTCTAAAAGTGCTTTCACGCCATCAGAAATGGCAGGGCTATATACTTCTCGTGGAACTTTAGTAAGGCCATTTATTTCTAGAACATGGTTTAGAGCTGCACCTAAGTCGTCCGTGGTATCGAGTAGGGTACCGTCTAAATCGAATATGACAGCCTTCATTAATCAATTTTCTCAAAATGTAGTAAGTAATTCACACTCACATCATCAGTTAAGGTAAATGTTTTATTAATAGGGTTGTAATTGATACCCGCACTTGCGCGAACTTTAAGTCCAGCTTTTTCAGCCCAACCAATCAAAACTGAGGGTCGAATAAACTTATCGTGCTCATGTGTACCTTCAGGTACCATTTTTAGAATTTTTTCAGCACCGACAATAGCTAGTAAGTACGCTTTAAACGTTTTATTCAACGTTGAAAAGAACACACTTGCACCAGGCTTTGCCATTTGCGCAGCAGCATGAATGATTGATTCTGGATCTGGAACATGCTCAAGCATCTCCATACAAGTAACAACATCAAATTGTTGATTATTGTTAGCAGCAAACTCTTCTGCAGGGACTTTTATGTAGTCAACCTTGATACCTACTTCTAAAGCATGAAGCTTTGCAACATTTAAAGGCTCTTGGCCTAAGTCTATACCGGTTGCTTTAGCGCCTAACTTAGCCATGCTTTCAGTTAAAATCCCGCCACCACAACCAATATCAACAACTTGTTTATCAAATAAACCACTAGATTTGTCATTGATAAAATCTAGACGTAAAGGATTGATATCGTGAAGGGGTTTGAATTCTCCTTCAGTATCCCACCATCTTTCTGCGATGCTCTCAAATTTCGCAATTTCTTGTGGATCTACATTTTGATGCTCGGTCATAAAAAACTTCCTCGTGAATCTGAGCGCATTTAAATAGGATTATTTCAAAATCACACGGATTTTGCGCCTGTAATAATTATAAATCTGTGTTAGCATGGGCGTTGATATTAATAATAACTTAATCTCTATGACACTTAATAGTGCTAATAGAGATAGACTCTGAAGGAAAGTGCAATCAATGACTGATCTCGCCAATGAAATCCTCCCGGTCAATATCGAAGACGAGTTAAAAAATTCATACCTAGATTACGCAATGAGTGTAATCGTTGGTCGTGCATTACCAGATGTACGTGACGGTCTAAAACCTGTTCACCGTCGTGTATTATTTGCCATGAATGAGCTTCGTAACGACTGGAATAAGCCTTATAAGAAGTCGGCTCGTGTTGTCGGTGATGTTATCGGTAAATACCACCCACATGGTGACAGTGCAGTATACGACACTATTGTTCGTATGGCTCAGCCTTTCTCTTTGCGCTATATGCTGGTTGACGGTCAGGGTAACTTCGGTTCTGTTGACGGTGACTCAGCCGCTGCGATGCGTTATACCGAAGTACGTATGGCGAAAATGTCGCATGAATTACTTGCTGATCTTGAAAAAGAAACTGTTGATTATGTACCTAACTACGACGGTACAGAACAAATCCCTGATGTATTACCAACTAAAGTACCAAACTTACTAGTTAATGGTTCTTCCGGTATTGCAGTAGGTATGGCAACAAACATTCCACCTCACAATTTAACTGAGGTAATAAATGGTTGTTTGGCACTTATTCAAAACCCTGATTTAACGATTGAAGAGTTAATCGAATATATTCCAGGTCCAGATTTTCCAACTGCCGCGATTATTAATGGTAAGAAAGGCATAGAACAGGCCTACAAAACGGGTCGTGGTAAGATTTACATTCGTGCGCGTGCTGAAATTGAAGTGGATGAAAAAACAGGTCGTGAAACGATAATCGTTCATGAAATTCCTTACCAAGTGAACAAAGCACGTTTAATTGAAAAAATTGCTGAACTTGTAAAAGACAAGAAAATCGAGGGCATTAGTGCACTTCGTGACGAGTCTGACAAAGACGGTATGCGTATCGTTATTGAAGTTAAGCGTGGTGAAGTGGGTGAAGTACTCTTAAATAACCTTTACGCACAAACACAAATGCAAACAGTATTCGGTATGAATATGGTTGCACTAGATAATAATCAACCTAAGTGTTTCAACCTAAAAGAAATGCTCGACGCGTTTATTATCCACCGCCGAGAAGTTGTAACACGTCGTACGGTATTTGACTTACGTAAAGCCCGTGACAGAGCTCATACACTTGAAGGCTTAGCAATTGCCCTTGCTAATATCGACCCAATCATTGAGTTAATTCGCAAATCACCAACGCCATCAGAAGCGAAACAAGCACTCGTTTCTCGTCCTTGGGAGTTAGGCACCGTAAAAGCCATGCTAGAAAAAGCAGGTGAAGACAATGTTGCGCGTCCTGACTGGTTAGCTGCGGACCTAGGTATACGAGACGGTCAGTACTATTTATCTGAGCAACAAGCACAAGCTATTCTTGATTTACGCCTGCATAAGCTAACAGGCCTTGAACATGAAAAGATCTTAGGCGAGTACCAAGAGTTATTAGACCTAATCGCTGAACTTCTTTATATCCTTTCTTCTCCAGAAAGATTAATGGAAGTTATCCGTGATGAGCTTGTCGAAATCAAGGAGCAATATGGTGATGAGCGCCGTACTGAAATAAGTGCAGCAGCCCATGATATTAGCCTTGAAGACCTGATCAATGAAGAAGATGTTGTTGTAACACTTTCTCACGAAGGCTATGTAAAGTATCAGCCATTATCTGATTACGAAGCGCAGCGCCGTGGTGGTAAAGGCAAAGCTGCAACTAAGATGAAAGATGAAGACTTCATCGAGCGTTTATTAGTTGCAAATACACATGACACAATTTTATGTTTCTCAACAGCTGGTAGAATGTACTGGTTGAAAGTGTATCAATTACCACTCGCATCACGTCAAGCTCGTGGTAAACCAATCGTTAATTTACTTCCACTTGAAGCGGATGAACGTATCACCACCATTTTACCTGTTCGTGAATATGAAGATGATAAATATGTATTGATGGCAACTGCTAATGGTACTGTTAAGAAGACACCTCTAACAGCTTATAGCCGTCAACGTGCAAGTGGTATCATTGCAATTAACCTAAATGAAGGCGATAGCTTAATCGGTGCGGACATCACAAATGGTAGCAACGATATCATGTTATTCACAGACCACGGTAAGGTAGTTCGATTCAACGAAAAGATTCGGGATTCAGAAACAGGTGAAGTTAAGATTGATCCTGAGACTGGTGAAGAGATGCTTGCCCTTCGTCCGATGGGCCGAACAGCAACGGGTGTACGCGGTATTAAGATGCCTGAAGGTGTTAAAGTTGTATCATTGATCGTGCCAAAGAATGACGGCGCAATCTTAACCGTTACTGAGAATGGTTATGGTAAACGTACGCCGTTAGAAGATTATCCAGCGAAGAGCCGTGCAACGCAGGGTGTTGTTTCAATTAAAGTATCTGAGCGTAACGGTAATGTAGTGGGAGCGGTGCAAGTTGAAGATAATCATGAAATCATGATTATCTCAAACCGTGGCACGCTTGTACGTACTCGTGTTAACGAAGTTTCTACCGTTGGCCGTAACACACAAGGTGTTATTTTAATAAGAACTATTGACGAAGAACAAGTAGTTGGTTTACAACGTATCGAGGAAATCGAAGTTGATGAATTACCTGAAGACGGTTCTGAAGCAGTAGTACAAGATAATCCAGAAGGTGCACAAGAGAGTAGTGAAGATACTCCGAGTGAATAAATCTTAAAAAGCGGCTTCGGCCGCTTTTTTTAACTCTAAATTGCGCAAAGTTACCTATAAAAATTTAACTCAATGCGCTCACAAATATACAGTTTAGGAATGAGGAAATGACGGTATATAATTTTTGTGCTGGTCCGGCAATGTTGCCACCAGAAGTAATGAAAAAAGCACAACATGAATTTTTAAATTGGCAGAACTTAGGTGTGTCTGTCATGGAAGTGAGCCATAGGGCTCAGCCTTATCTTGAAATGACAAAAAAGTGTGAGGCAAGTCTTCGTCGCTTAATGAATATTTCAGATGACTTTGAAGTTTTATTTATGCATGGCGGTGGTCGTGGCCAATTCGCTGCTGTACCTTTAAACCTTCATCTAGATGATGCGCCTGGTGTTTATGTTGAAAATGGTATTTGGTCAAGCGGTGCGACGATAGAAGGCGCTAAATTCACTCAGGTAAAAGGTATTAATATTCGCACTGATGAAGATGGTCAATTCGATATACAACCTGTTGACCAGTGGAAGTTGCCTGAACACGCTTCATTTATTCATTATTGCCCAAACGAGACAATAGACGGTATTGAGATTTACGATGTGCCAAAGCACGATGCACCAATCGTGGCAGATATGTCTTCAATGATCCTATCACGTGAAATCAATGTAGATGATTTTGATTTAATTTATGCAGGTGCTCAGAAAAATATCGGTCCTTCAGGTTTATGTATTGTTATCGTGCGTAAAACTTTGTTAGAGCGAGAAGGTTTACCTCGTCCAGCTATTCTTGATTACGCGATTGAAGCAAAGCAGGGCAGTATGTATAACACGCCGCCAACTTTTGCATGGTATTTAGCCAATGAAGTATTTCAATACCTAGAGACAATCGGTGGCGTTAAAGCAATGGAAGCGCATAATAAGAAAAAAGCAGCGATCCTATATGACTATATTGATAGCTCAGACTTTTATTCTAATAAAGTTGCTAAACACTGTCGCTCACTAATGAATGTCCCATTCTGGCTAAAAGATGAAGCTTTAAACGATAAGTTTTTAGCTGAAGCTGAAAACTCAGGATTACTTGCGCTAGAAGGCCATAGATTTGTTGGCGGAATGCGTGCAAGTATTTATAACGCAATGCCAGTAGAAGGTATTAAAGCTCTAGTCACGTTTATGGATAAATTTGCACAGGAAAATAGTTAATGGAACAACTTACCTTAAAGCCAATTAAAAAGGTAAGTGGTTCAGTAACCTTACCTGGCTCAAAAAGCCTATCCAACCGAATCTTACTACTTGCAGCACTAGCAGATGGCGTAACTCAAGTTACTAACTTGTTAGATAGTGATGATATCAGGCATATGCTTAAAGCGCTTGATCAGTTAGGTGTTAAAGTTGAACTTAACGCAGATAAGACCGTTGCAACAGTCTATGGTGTTTCTGGCAAATTCAAAACGCCTGATGAAGCGCTATTTTTAGGTAACGCAGGTACAGCATATCGTCCGTTGACGGCTGTTTTAGCCGCAATTGAAGGCAAATATGAGCTTATTGGTGAGCCTAGAATGGAAGAGCGCCCCATAGGTCATTTAGTGGATGCATTACACTCTATTGATGCTGATATTAATTACCTTAAAAATAAAGACTATCCGCCATTAAAGATCATTGGTAAAAAGCTTTCAGGCGGACATGTAGAGATTGATGGCAGTATTTCAAGTCAATTTTTGACCGCAATTTTGATGGCTGCACCTTTATTTGATGGCGATTTAAATATCTCGATCATTGGTGATTTAGTCTCAAAACCGTATATTGATATCACTATCGGTGTAATGGCAAAATTTGGCGTTCAGGTCGAAAATAACAATTACCAGCATTTTGTTGTCAAAGCAGGACAAAATTATAAATCACCAATAAGTATCATGGTAGAGGGAGATGCATCATCTGCTTCATACTTCATTGCAGCAGCAGCCATCAATGGTGGTGAAATTGAAATCAATGGTGTTGGTAAAGCGAGTGTACAAGGTGATATCGGTTTTGCAAAAGTTATGGAGCAAGTTGGTGCGAAGATCGATTGGTATGATGAAAAACTAGTCGTTCGCAAGGGCGAATTGAATGGCGTTGACATCAATGCCAATGCAATTCCTGACGCAGCAATGACATTGGCGACCGTGGCTCTTTTTGCCAAAGGTAAAACAGCAATAAGAAATATATACAACTGGCGGGTAAAAGAAACAGACCGGCTACATGCAATGGCAACTGAATTAAAGAAATTAGGTGCTGAAGTTGTTGAAGGTAATGACTTTATTGAAGTTGCGCCACCAGAAAAATTTAATTTAGTCGATGTTGATACTTATGATGATCACAGAATCGCCATGTGTTTTTCAATGGTCGCTGTGGGCGGTCAAGAAGTGATTATTAATGATCCAAAATGTACGGCTAAAACCTTCCCAACATACTTCGATGTACTTGCATCATTGAGTGTTCATTAACCTTCCAAGATATTGATAAAACAGGGTTATAACACTATGACCCTGTACCCCAATTATATAATTAACAAAAAGTTACAGCTAAAACAGGATCTATTCGTGAAACATGATGTATAATGCCGCGGAATTTTTTGGTGAGCATTTCAGGAGGTTTAAATGCAGGCTGCAATGCCAGTTATCACCGTTGACGGTCCAAGTGGTTCAGGTAAAGGAACTGTTTGTCGTTTATTAGCTGAAAAATTGAATTGGGAAGTACTAGACAGTGGTGCGATTTATCGCGTTTTAGCGCTCGCTGCAATTCATCACCACATAGAATTAGAAAATGAAGAAGCTTTAGTGCCTCTTGCTGCTAATCTTGATGTGCAATTTCCAATCGACCATGAGACTAAGTCATGTAAAGTGATTTTAGAGGGCGAAGACGTCAGCTTAACTATTCGCAATGAAGAAGTGGGCGCTGCAGCATCAAAGGTAGCAGCTTTACCACGTGTACGTGAAGCATTGCTGCGCCGTCAGCGCGCATTTAGAACAGAAGCAGGTTTAATAGCTGATGGTCGAGACATGGGAACTGTTGTTTTTCCAGATGCTGAAGTTAAGATATACCTGACTGCAAGTGCTGAAGAGCGAGCACAACGTCGTTTCGACGAGTTGAATGGTCGTGGGTTAAATGTTACACTGAATGGTCTTCTTGTAGATATTAAATCAAGAGATGACAGAGATATGAATCGCAAAGTAGCGCCACTAATTCCGGCCGAAGATGCTATTGTCATCGATACGACGAAGTTAAACGCTGAGCAAGTGTTTATTGAAGTGCAGAAGCTAATAGAGCAAGCCGTACTTGATGGTAAATTAAGTCAATCTCTAATCGCCTAATTTTAATGTACTGATAGGACGTCGGTACTTGTTAAACTACCCCATGCGGCATGGTCGCCAATTGGATTATTAAATATTTAGAGACTTATAATGTCAGAAAATTTTGCGCAGTTATTTGAAGAAAGCCTAAAGGGTTTTGAAGCAGAACAAGGTTCAATCGTTAAAGGTACTGTTATCTCAATTGAGAACAATATCGTTCTTGTTGACGCAGGCCTTAAATCTGAAAGTGCAATCCCTGCAGAGCAATTCAAAAATGCTGCTGGTGAACTAGAAGTTGCTGTTGGTGATGAAGTAGACGTAGCACTTGATGCTATCGAAGATGGTTTCGGTGAAACTATCCTTTCTCGTGAGAAAGCTAAGCGTCACGAAGCTTGGATCCGTCTTGAGAAAGCATGTGAAGAGCAAGAGACTGTTACTGGTATCATCAATGGTAAAGTTAAAGGCGGTTTCACTGTTGAAGTTGATTCAATCCGTGCATTCTTACCTGGTTCACTTGTTGATGTTCGTCCAGTGCGTGACACAACTCACCTTGAAGGCAAAGAGTTAGAGTTCAAAGTAATCAAGCTTGACCAGAAGCGTAACAACGTTGTTGTTTCTCGTCGTGCGGTTATCGAATCTGAAAACTCGCAAGAGCGTGATGAACTTCTAGCTAACCTAGTTGAAGGTCAAGAAGTTAAAGGTATCGTTAAGAACCTTACTGACTACGGTGCATTCGTAGACCTAGGTGGTGTTGACGGTCTTCTACACATCACTGACATGGCTTGGAAGCGCGTTAAGCACCCAAGTGAAATCGTTAACGTTGGTGACGAAATCGCTGTTAAAGTACTTAAGTTCGACAAAGAGAAGACTCGCGTTTCTCTAGGTCTTAAGCAACTTGGCGAAGATCCATGGGCAGCTATCGCTGGCCGTTATCCTGAAGGTGCTAAGCTTTCAGGTCGTGTAACTAACCTAACTGACTACGGTTGTTTCGTTGAGATCGAAGAAGGTGTTGAAGGTCTAGTTCACGTTTCAGAAATGGATTGGACTAACAAAAACATCCACCCTTCAAAAGTTGTTTCACTAGGTGACACTGTTGAAGTTATGGTTCTTGAAATCGACGAAGAGCGTCGTCGTATTTCTCTTGGTCTTAAGCAATGTATTGCTAACCCATGGCAAGAGTTTGCTCGTCTACAAAACAAAGGCGACCAAGTTACTGGTAAGATCAAGTCAATCACTGACTTTGGTATTTTCATCGGTCTTGAAGGTGGTATCGACGGTCTTGTACACCTATCTGATATCTCTTGGAACACTCCTGGTGAAGAAGCTGTTCGTGAGTATAAGAAGGGTGATGAAATCACTGCAATCGTACTTCAAGTCGACCCAGAGCGTGAGCGTATCTCTCTAGGCGTTAAGCAGATTGAAGCAGATCCTTTCAATAACTACCTAGACGCGAACAAAAAAGGTGCTATTGTTAAAGGTAAAGTGACTGAAGTTGACGCGAAAGGTGCAACTGTTGAGCTTATCGAAGGTGTTGAAGGTTACATCCGTGTAGCTGACATCGCTCAAGAGCGTGTTGAAGATGCAACTGCTGTTGTTTCTGCAGGCGACGAAATTGAAGCTAAATTTGTAGGTGTTGATCGTAAGAACCGTACTATCAGCCTATCAGTTAAAGCAATGTTCGAAGCTGAAGAGAAAGAAGTTCTTGAGAAGCTTAAGAAAGAAGAGCCTGCATTCGAAAATGCAATGGCTGCAGCTTTCAAAAACGCTCAGAAAGACTAATTTCGAGTTCAGATAGAAAGGGCACTTTTGCCCTTTCTTTTTATTTTGAGGAAAAATTATGACAAAGTCAGAATTGATAGAACAGTTAGCTGAACAACATATTCATATTCCAGTTAAGGACGTTGAAAATGCCGTTAAAGAGATTCTTGAACAAATGGCAGGGTCATTAGCAGATTCAGAACGAATTGAGATTCGTGGATTTGGTAGTTTTTCGCTACATTACCGTGCCCCTCGTACAGGCCGTAACCCAAAAACGGGTGAAACAGTAGAATTAGATGGTAAACATGTACCACACTTTAAGCCTGGTAAAGAGCTTAGAGACAGAGTAAACGAAAGTATTGCAGGTTAAGGGTAGGGTAGCAGTTGGTAAAGTTCGCAAAAAAAGGATTGTTGTTAATTCTAATAGTTTTGGCTTTCGTGATAGGTTCTCAAAATCCATCAGAAATCCAAGTAAACTACATATTAGCGAGTATCACTTTACCTCTTGCCACTATTCTAGCAATCACGTTTGTTATTGGTTTGTTGATTGGTTGTTTAATCGGCACTATTTCCTTTTCAAAACTAAAATGGCAGAATTACCGTTTAAACAAAAAAGATAAATTAATTACTGACCAGATTAATCCCCAATAATGATAGAACTGCTGTTTTTACTTCTTCCTGTTGCTGCTGCTTACGGTTATGTAATGGGTAAGAATAGTGCTAAAAATCAAGCTCATGAATACAGCAGAAAAATCACTTCCGAATACAGCAAAGGTCTAAAATTCCTACTTGATCGTGAAGAAGATCAGGGTCTTGAACATCTTATACAACTTCTTGAAGTTTCTGCCGATTCTGTAGAGCATTACCTAACATTAGCGAGTTTATTTCGTAAGCGCGGTGAAATAGACAGAGCAATTAAAATTCACGAACTCCTCTTAAACCAGTCTAATCTGGATAAAAGTATCATGTCAGGTTGTAGACTTGAACTTGCGCAAGACTACATTATGGCTGGTCTATTGGACAGTGCAGAAGAACATTTAATCATTCTGGTTAAATCAAACAATACACAAGCATTAGAGCCAATTATTAATTTATATTCACAAATGAGCGAATGGGAAAAAGGCGTTAGTATGTTTGAAGCTCACAGTGATTTATTTAGTAAAAAAAGTCATTGTGCTGCAATTGCTAACTTCTATTGTGAAATGGCAATGTCTAGTCAAACTCCAAAATTAATGGAAAAAACATTTGCTCTGAATCATAAAACAATTCGTCCTATGTATGAGCTTGGGTTAGACGCTTATAACAATGAAGATTATGTAAAGAGTATTTATTACTGGCGAAAACTCATTTTTAGTTTTTCAGATACATCGCCAATCTTTATGGAAAAGCTTGAGCACAGTTATAATGCGCTAAATTTACAGACACAGTTCAACGAACTAATTAGTGAGTTACTACCAAAAGGTGGCATGCTAATAAAGATTAAGCATTGCCAATCATTACTAGAGTTAAACAAAATTAACGAAGCGATAGAATTTCTAACTGATAGCTTAAAGCGTGAGCCATCAATTAGAGGTTTTAGTTATTTATTAAAACTACTGAGTAATAAAAACCATAAACTTCAAGATGTACTAAAGGAAATAGACTATTTAGTTACATCATACATTAATACCAAACCTGAGTATCAGTGTCGTCACTGCGGCTTTACAAGCCACAAATTATATTGGCTTTGCCCTTCTTGTAAGCATTGGGAAACCATACGACCAAATAAAGGCGTTGATGGTTTTTAAGGCTTATTTAACTTTATTCGATTAGGATTATTATGTCTCATCACGATTCTAAAAAAGTATTAATTGCGCTTGATTATGACAATGAACAAGCTGCGTTGAACTTTGTTAAGCAGCTGTCTCCGCAAACGTGTCGCCTTAAAGTGGGTAAAGAAATGTTCACCTATTTCGGTCCTCAGTTTGTTAAACAATTAGTTGACTTAGATTTTGATGTATTCTTAGACTTAAAGTTTCATGATATTCCTAATACAGTTGCTAAAGCTGTTACTGCGTCAGCTGAGCTTGGTGTGTGGATGGTTAATGTTCATGCAAGTGGTGGTTTAGAAATGATGCAAAAGGCAAAAGAAGCCCTAGCTAAATATGAAAATGGACCATTACTTATTGCTGTAACTGTTCTAACAAGCATGGACCAGGCTCAGTTATCTCGTTTAGGTGTCGATAAAACGCCTCAAGAACAAGTTCTTTATCTCGCTAGACTAGCTCAAGAAGCAGGCCTTGATGGTGTCGTATGTTCAGCTCAAGAAGCTGAAAGCTTAAAAACTGAATTAGGTGCTGATTTTAAATTGGTTACACCTGGTATTCGCCCTTTAGGCACAGATGTTGGCGACCAAAAACGAATTATGACGCCAAAGAAAGCAGTTGAAGCGGGCAGTGATTATTTAGTAATTGGTAGACCAATTACAAAAGCTAAAGACCCTGTCCAAGCATTAGAAGCCATTAATTTGGAAATTAACGCTTAAATTGACTCACGAAACTATAAAAGGCAGCGCAAGCTGCCTTTTTCTAGAAAAGTTTTGTTTATTTTTCTTTCAAACAAATAGATTTGGCTTCGATATTAATTAAGCCTTGTTTAAACAAACCGCCGATGGCTTTTTTAAAGTTTGCTTTGCTTGAACCAAAACGTTTCTTAATTTCATCGGGGTCAGACTTATCTCCAAGGGGAATATAGCCCTCAGAACTTTTGAGTTCAGACAAAATCTGCTCTCCTAAGTCTTTAAATTTCTGAACACCTTGCTGTTCTAGCACAACGTCTATTTTGCCGTCTTCACGAACTTGTTTAATAAAGCCCTTTAATTTTTGCCCTATAAACAGTCTTTTGAAAACGGTATTAAAAAACACCACACCTGTATGACTATCATTGATGATGACTTTAAAACCAATATCTGTCTTCGAAGCTACGATTAAATCGACTTCTTCGTTAGATGTATATGACGGTGTCTCTTTGTCTAAAAATTTCTTTAAGTTACTCGATGCACAAATACGTTTACTTGCATTATCTAAATATAATTTAACAAGATAACTATAGCCTTCACGCATTTTTGGCTTTTGTTCATTGTAAGGAGACAAAATGTCCTTATCGATACCAATATCTAAGAAAGCACCAACCTTATTTATTTCTTTAACACGTAACAAAGCGAAATCACCTACTTGGGCAATCACATCTTTAGCAGTAGCAGTAGGGTGACCTAAGTTGTCTTGATAAATGAAAACGTTAACGCTATCACCTTCTTCTAAATACTCAGGTACTTCTGATTTTTTTAGAAACACTTCACCTAGTTGACCGCCGTCTAAATAAGCGCCTTCAGCGCAAAGCTCAGTGATTTGTAAATGTTGTTTTGTGCCTAACATAATTATTCCTCAGTTGGCTTTGGTTTACGTCTCAACGGAGCCGCACCGTCTACATCGAATGGTGCAGGGATAGGCTTTTTATTTTTCTTTGTTGGCTTTTTATAAGTTTTTTTCTTGATCTTTTTAACTGTTTCTTTTGATTTAGTGTTTAGTTTTTTTAATGGTTTTGGAGGTCTAAGACCTTTAAATTTACCTTCTAGCCCTTCAATTACTTTAAAATCAGGTATTTCGTGAAGATATGACTTAATTGCTAGATAACTCTTCCAATCTTTAGGGCCTACAAATGACACTGCAACACCCTTAAATCCAGCACGACCAGTTCGTCCTATTCTATGTACATACTCTTCGGCTTGTTTGGGCAGATCGAAGTTAATCACGTGTGTGACACTTAACAAATCTAGACCACGTGAAGCAACATCGGTAGTCACTAGTACTTTAAACAGGCCTCTACTAAATGAATCCATTATATCTAACCGTTTGGCTTGCGTTAAATCACCGGCTAGCCCTAACGCAGAGATATGCATTTCTTTAAGTAATTCACTTATGCGCTGCGTATCATTTCTTGTTGCTGTAAAAATAATGCATTGGCCGACAGAGTCGTCACTGACTAAATGCTTTAGAAGTGCTTCTTTGTGATCAAGATGATCAGCAAAATAAAGCGCTTGTTCAATGTCGTCGTGTTTCTGTTGCGCATCACTTAAGATGAGTCGTTTTGGTGATTTTAATAGCTGACGAGAAGTGACTTCTACTTGCGCATGGTCGAGTGTAGCTGAGAATAGCAATGTTTGTCTTAGACGATGATCAGCAGATTGATTGATTAAGTTTAATTGTTCATCGAAACCTAAATCTAACATGCGATCAGCTTCATCGAAAATAAGAAGTTCTAAACCGTTTAATTGCAGAGATTTTTGAGACAGGTGATCAGCTAAACGCCCTGGAGTAGCCACAACAATGTGTGGATTTTTGCGTAGTGCTTTAACTTGGTCATTAAAATTCTCACCACCAAGAATTTTCACTAAAGAAATATTAGTGCTTGCAATTAAAAGTCGGCATTGATTAAAAACTTGTGTCGCGAGTTCACGTGTAGGTGCAATGATCAGCGCTCTTGGGTCGCGTTTACTCAATGCTTTTTGTTTCATGATTCTGTGTACAGCAGGAAGTAAGAAAGCTAATGTCTTACCAGAACCAGTTTTTGATTGTGCAAATACATCGTGGCCTGCGATTGCAGTCGGAACGGCCTGCGACTGAATTTCAGTGGGTGAAACTATCCCTTGGTGCGAAAGTTGTTGAGCCAATCGGCTATCAATACCTAATTCGGTAAATTGCAAAGTTACTACTCCAAATAAATTTTAAGAAGCAATTATATCAAACAGACATGACCAACACAGGGATAATTTAGCTTTATTAGTGCATTTTTTTGTTAAATCCGTACAATACCTCCTCCGGCGCCGGATTTACGATCCGGTAGTTAGCTATTAGTTGTGTTCAAAAACTAATAGCTTTATTCAAAGCTATTTAGGAATGTTATGTCTGTTCAATATGTTGTATGTGCACTTTATAAATTTGTTTCACTACCAAACTTCAAAGAAATTCGTCAGCCTCTTTTAGAGGTGATGGAAGAAAATGAAGTACGCGGTACTTTGCTTCTTGCTGCCGAAGGTATTAACGGTACTGTTGCCGCAAAACGTGAAGGTATCGATAAGTTATTAGCTTGGTTAGATTCACAACCAGGACTAGATAATATCGTTTCTAAAGAGTCTTATGATGAAACGTGTCCGTTCTACAGAACAAAAGTAAAGCTTAAGAAAGAAATTGTAACTATGGGGGTCGAAGGTATTGACCCGTTAAAAGTCGTTGGTTCTTACGTTAAGCCAAAAGATTGGAACGCACTGATTTCAGACCCAGATGTTGTGGTTGTTGATACACGTAATGATTACGAAATTGAAATCGGCACGTTTAAACATGCTATTGACCCAAACACTAAGACTTTCCGTGAATTTCCTGAGTGGGCTGAGAAAAACCTAGACCCTACAAAGAATAAGAAAGTTGCTATGTTCTGCACAGGCGGTATTCGTTGTGAAAAGTCGACTGCTTACATGAAAGAGCAGGGCTTTGAGGAAGTATACCATTTAGAAGGTGGCATTCTTAAGTATCTTGAAGATGTGCCAAAAGAAGAGTCATTGTGGGAAGGCGAGTGCTTTGTATTTGATAACCGTGTCGCTGTTGATCATGACTTACAAAAAGGTCAATACGACCAATGTCATGCTTGTCGTATGCCAATCACTGAAGAAGAAAAGCAAAAGCCTGAATACAATGAGGGCGTATCATGCCATCACTGTATCGATAATGTAACTGAAGAGCAGCGTGCACGTTTCGCTGAGCGTCAAAAACAAGTGAAATTAGCACAAGAGCGTGGTGAAGGACACATAGGTCATAAAGCTCAGGACGCCTTATTGCAACGCAAGCAAGCAAAGCAGACGCAGAAAGAAGCGCAACGAAAAGCTGTAAAATCATAAATAAAAAAGCGCTCAATAGAGCGCTTTTTTATTACAAGTAGCGGTTGTTTTGTAGACAATGTTTTTGTTATTCTTAAGGAGATATCAATAATAATAAAACAATGTGATACTCCTATGGGCAATCTATTTTTAAAAGAAAAAGAGAATTGGTTGGTTTGGCTAATGTGGTCTTGCATTGGCGCAATGCTCTCATTCTATATTTCTACTTCAGTTGAGCGTGTTCAATATCTATTTTTGCCTGCTGCTATATTGCTTTTTGCACTCACTTGGTGGATGAACTACAGTAAACGTTACGAGTTTTCAAGAGCATTTAAAATTTTACTTTTTGTAGGAAGCATTTCATTTTCACCGCTTTTATATACACAAAACTATACTCTAGATGAAATAACCAAGCTTTTTGTAGACACTGTATTTTTCCTTTTAAGCTTAACTTTAGTTAGTTTAATGGGCGCTTTTATAGCAAAACGACCAAAACAGTATTATTAATGATCAAACAATTTAATATTGGTTCTTTTTTTTAAATATTACTTTACAAGGTTTATAAAACTCTCTATCATTCGCGCCAACAACGGAGAGATGGCTGAGTGGTTGAAAGCACCGGTCTTGAAAACCGGCATACGTTAATAGCGTATCTAGGGTTCAAATCCCTATCTCTCCGCCACCTCATTCCCAAAACCGCCCCTAGGCGGTTTTTTTCGTTTGGAGGAAGTATGAAACTTGATTTGGTAAAGCGATTTTCACTTTGGATCATTTTTAGTTTTTTTTATGTCAGCGGCTTGGAAATGGCATTGCAGTTATCAATTGATGCACAACAAGACCCAAATCTTCTTAACACCGTCTTATACACTTTTCTATTCAATTTATTAGTTGGTCATCTAATTGTAAAGTATGAAAAGTTATGGCCACTATTCTGTGCAACTGTAGCTGGTACTTTCGGTATTGTTGGCTTTGGATATTTCTTCACAGAGCAGCTAATCGACTACAGCAAAGAGTTAAAACTTGCCTTAGTATTAAGCTTACCTTTCGCAACATTTGTTGTAATAGAGCTAAAAAAATTAATGGATAAGCAGCAAGCAGAGTAATCTTTATCTCAATCTGCAGTGTGTTACACTGCAACATTCTTTAAATTAAAAAAGCGAAAATTTACATGTCTGATTTATTTAATACAGGTGCAGAAAAAGCAAGCTACGGTATCGGTCTTCAAATGGGCGAGCAGCTTAAAGCAAACCCTTTCGACGGTCTTAACCTTCACTCAGTGTTTGAAGGTATGAAAGATGCGTATGCTGGTGAAGCACTTCGTGTTGATATACCTGAAATTCAAGCTGCGTTTGAAGCAATCAATTCTGAAATTCAAAGTCGTCGCGAAGAAGAAGCTAAAGTTTTAGCTGCTGAAGGTACGGCTTTCCTTGAAGACAACGCTAAGCGTGCAGAAGTAACTGTTACTGAGTCTGGCTTACAGTATGAAGTTCTTGCAATGGGCGAAGGTGACAAGCCAGCTGTAGACTCAACTGTTCGTGTTCATTATCACGGTACATTAATTAACGGTACAGTATTCGATAGCTCTGTAGAGCGTGGTCAACCAGCAGAGTTTCCAGTAAACGGTGTGATCAAAGGCTGGACTGAAGCCCTTCAACTAATGGCACCTGGTGCTAAATTCCGTCTATATATTCCTCATGACCTAGCATATGGCGAGCGTGGAGCTGGTGCATCAATCGCACCTTTCTCAACACTGATCTTTGATGTTGAGCTATTAGAAGTTCTTTAATTAAGAATTTACTGCTTGATTTCAATGTCACGACAGTGGATTGAATCAGCTATAAAAAAATCCCCGTTTTGTACGGGGTTTTTTTTGCATAAGCTTTTGGTTCATCTTTATGCAATAAACAAAAAAAGCGCCAATTTGGCGCTTTTATATCATCTAAAGTTAATTAGTAGTTTGCATTGCCTTTAGTTCGAGGGAAGGCGATTACATCACGCACATTGCCCATACCTGTAACATAAGCAACTAAACGCTCAAAGCCTAAACCAAAGCCTGAGTGAGGAACTGTGCCGTACTTACGTAGGTCGCGGTACCAGCTGTAGTCTTCTTTGTGTAGACCCATCTCTTCTAAACGTGCGTCTAAGACATCTAAACGCTCTTCACGTTGAGAACCACCTATGATCTCTCCAATGCCCGGTGCTACTACGTCCATAGCAGCAACTGTTTTACCATCTTCATTTTGACGCATATAGAATGCTTTAATGTCACGAGGGTAATTTTTAATAACTACTGGAGCTTTAAAATGTTCTTCTGCAAGATAACGCTCATGCTCAGATTGTAAATCAACTCCCCATTCAACTGGGAACTCGAACTTTTTACCACAATTTTCAAGAATTGTGACTGCATCAGTATAATCAACTTGTGCGAAATCTTTTTCTACGAACTCTTCCAGACGTGAGATTGCTTCTTTCTCGATACGTTGTGCGAAAAACTCCATATCGTCGCGGCGTTCATCAAGTACAGCTTTAAATACATACTTAAGCATATCTTCAGCAAGACTAGCGATGTCTTCTAAGTCAGCAAATGCTACTTCTGGTTCTACCATCCAAAACTCAGCAAGGTGGCGAGAAGTATTCGAGTTCTCAGCTCGGAAAGTTGGACCAAAAGTGTAGATTTTCGACATCGCACTTGCATACGTTTCGCCATTTAGCTGACCAGATACAGTTAGAAAAGCTTCTTTACCAAAGAAGTCTTCAGAATAGTCAATGTCACCCTTATCTGTTAAAGGTAGATTCTGCATATCAAGTGTTGATACACGGAACATCTCACCCGCACCTTCACAGTCGCTTGCTGTGATGATTGGTGTGCTTATCCACATATAACCACGCTCATGGAAGAAACGGTGAATGGCTTGTGACAAGCAGTTACGAACTCGTGTAACTGCACCAATTACGTTTGTACGAGGACGTAGATGAGCGTGTTCACGTAAAAATTCGATACTGTGACGCTTCGCAGCCATAGGGTATGTATCTGGGTTTTCAACTGAGCCGATAACTTCAACCGTTTCAGCTTGAATTTCGAATGCTTGACCTTGGCCCTGAGACTCAACCAGCTTGCCCGTCACGCTAACTGAGCAACCAGCCGTTAAATTGGTAACTTCATCATAATTATTGAGCGAATTCGGAACAACTGCTTGAATAGGGTTAAAACAAGAACCGTCGTGAACGGCTAAGAAAGAAATACCTGCTTTAGAATCGCGGCGTGTACGGATCCAACCTTTTACTGTTACTTGGCTGTCTACCGCAACGGTGCCTTTAAGTAGCTCCGTTATCGCTATGTGGCTCATCTTCACTCCAATGATTTAGTTACTCTAATAATTATATAAACTGTCGTACCTTTTTGTACGAGGGCATTATCTTACCTTTGATGAGCAAATAAAAAAACCATTTATGGCAACTCTTTTGAGTTCAATTGCACTAAATAACACTCTGGATATATGTGCCATGACTAATTTGCATAAATGTGGCATCATTAGCTTAAATTCAGTGATAAAAATAAGTATTTAGTTGAGAGGCAATGAAGCAAGTTTTTATTCTAAGAGGGCTCCCAGGTTCAGGCAAAACCCATTATGCACAAAACTTAGCCGATGAACTCGTCGCAGGTGATGAAACACAATACACGATTTGTGCAACAGACGATTATTTTTATAACGAACAAGGTGAGTATCATTTCGATAAATTCAAGCTATCAGAATTTCATAATTTGAATCTTGCTCGTTATAT
>CAYZOE010000060.1:25497-29392 GCA_964479805.1 uncultured Pseudoalteromonas sp.
ACGTTTAAGCCATTCATGAAGTGATCGTCTTCAAGAAGTGCAGCTTTATAGCCTTTGTTAGCGAGTTTGATGATGTAAGGTAGCGTCGCATTGTTAAGTGCAAAAGTTGAAGTACGCGGAACAGCACCAGGCATGTTAGCAACACAATAGTGAACAACGTCATCAACGATGTAAGTCGGTTCAGCGTGTGTTGTTGCTTTAGAAGTCTCAATACAACCACCTTGGTCGATTGCAACGTCAACGATTGCAGAGCCAGGTTTCATGTTCTTGATGTGATCAGCAGTTACTAGTTTTGGCGCTGCAGCACCTGGGATAAGTACACCACCGATAACAAGATCCGCTTCAAGTACGTGCTTTTCAAGTGCGTCAGCAGTAGAGTAAATCGCTTTAACACGGTTGCCGAATTGTGCGTCAACACGACGTAAAACATCAACGTTTCGGTCAAGAACAACAACATCAGCACCCATGCCTACAGCCATTTGCGCTGCGTTGTTACCCACCATACCAGCACCAATAACAACTACTTTAGCAGGCTCAACACCAGGTACACCACCAAGAAGCATACCGCGACCTGCATTTGATTTTTCAAGTGCCTGTGCGCCAGCTTGAATTGACATACGGCCAGCTACTTCCGACATAGGTGCAAGAAGTGGTAAACCACCACGTGCGTCAGTTACAGTCTCGTAAGCAATACAGATAGACTTGCTCTTAACAAGGTCTTCAGTCTGTGGAAGATCTGGTGCAAGGTGAAGGTAAGTGAATAGGATTTGACCTTCACGCAACATAGCGCGCTCAACTGCTTGCGGCTCTTTTACTTTAACAATCATGTCTGCTTTTGCAAAAACATCAGCAGCTGTTGGTAAGATTTCTGCACCAACTGCAATGTAATCTTCGTCAGTAAAACCAATGCCAATACCAGCATTCGTTTCAACAACAACTTGGTGGCCGTGGTTAATTAATTCACGAACACTCGCTGGAACCATACCAACACGGTACTCATGGTTTTTTATTTCTTTAGGTACACCGATAAGCATAATAATCGCCTCACATATAAGAACGGGATGAAATTTTCGACTATTATATTGGTCATTAGCTAGTATGTCCTACCTTTTTTGGTGTATCTTTTAGATATAAATACTGCAAAGAATTGTATGGCAGATTAAAATTCTGGAAAGCATATGTACCAACAGTTAGATCGAATAGACAGAAACATTTTAGTAGAACTTCAGAAAGATGGCAGACTTTCAAATGTCGAATTAGCGAGGCGGATAGGCCTCAGCGCAACTCCCTGTTTAGAGCGTGTAAAAAAGCTCGAAAGAGAAGGCTATATAAAGGGATATAAAGCGGTGGTAGATCCAACAAAGTTAGGACAAGGTCTTTTGGTGTATGTAGAAGTAACAGTTAATAAAAATAGTCCAGATGTTTTTGATAAGTTTAACCAGGCAGTCAGACAACATGATGAAATAATAGAATGTCACTTAGTATCAGGTAATTTTGATTTTTTACTAAAAACACGAGTGACAGATATGTCAGAGTACCGTGGCGTTTTGGGTGACATACTTTTGCAATTACCAAATATAAGCGAAAGTAGGACTTATGTTGTTATGGAAGAGGTAAAAGGTGAGCTCGGAGAAGTAATAAAACCCTGTGAAGCTTAATTATTTCTTGTTATTGTTATAGCTATTACAAAAGCGTGCTTAAGCGCTTATTCATATAAAAAAGATTTTAATATCCAAAAGTTTAGATTTACCAAAAAAGCATCAACTGCACTCAATAAAAAATCTAGGCAAAGCAAACTAGGGGTAAACGCACTTTATGCGTCTTAATGGAATTCAAAGGCTACTAGAAACAGGTCTGATCGTAAGCACATTCACGGCATTATTCACTTTATGCGCGTTAATAAGCTTTGACCCATCAGATCCTGCATGGTCTCAAACGGGTGAATACCTTGAAGTAAAAAATATTACAGGCACAGCTGGTGCATGGGTTGCCGATATTCTATTAGTCAGTTTTGGTTGGATGGCGTTTTTAGTGCCTGCAGCTATCCAATTAGTTGGGTACTTACTGTTTAAGAAACCACATAAGCTCTTTCACCTTGATTATGTCACGCTGGCTTTAAGGCTGATTGGTTTAGTCTTGTTTGTGTCTTCTGCAAGTGCCATAAGTAGCATCAACTTTGATGATATCTATCATGTATCATCAGGTGGCTTTATTGGTGACGTCGTTCGTGATGCGATGATACCAGCATTTAAATTCACGGGCACTTCAATTATATTGTTATGTTTTTTCTTTGCTGGTTTAACCTTAATGACCGGGGTGTCATGGGTTGAGTTTGTTGACTATATTGGTGAAAAGGTTATTCAAGTTTGTCGTTTATTATTAAACAAATTCCAAGACTTACAAACAAAGAAGCAATTACAGCATGTTTCTAGACAAGAAACTGACATTCAGTTAGATGAAATGACAACTCTCAAAGAAAGCTCAGAAAAAACTGAAGTCACCTATGCTGAACCTGAACTCAATTCTCAACAATCGCTAGAGCAAAAACCTATTGCGAAATTAAAAGACAGACTATTTTCAAAGAAAACTGAGTCAGAAGTAAATCAAGACAATGAAGGCAAGGCAATAATAAGTGAGCCTAGCCTTGATAGCCCAAACTTGGATAAGTCTCGAGCGGATGTGTTTGATGAATTAGATGACATTCTAGAGCAAGAAATCAATTTTTCAGCCATTGATGATGATGATTTTGATGCATCTAGTGCTTTGCAAGGACTAGATAATGCACCTGTTTTATCACAAGAACAAGAAACGAGAGTTCAATCTCCTGCAAGACCACTCAGACCTAAAGCTGAGTCGGAAAAACCAGTTTTTGTACCAGAATCAACAGCAAAAGAAAAGTTTGAAGAGTTACTCAATGCTGAATCACCAAAAGATCCACTTCCATCGCTAGATTTGTTAGACAGGCCTGATAAGCAGAAAAACCCTATATCAAAAGAGGAATTGGATGCCGTTTCTCGTCTTGTTGAAGTGAAGTTATTAGATTTTAATATTCAAGCGAGTGTAGTAGGGGTTTACCCAGGTCCAGTTGTAACTCGATTTGAGCTTGATTTAGCACCGGGTATCAAGGTTGCAAAAATCACAGGCCTTGCAAAAGATTTAGCGCGGTCATTATCTGCAGTTAGTGTCCGTGTTGTGGAAGTGATCCCTGGTAAAACCTACGTTGGTCTTGAGCTTCCAAATAAGCATAGAGAAATTGTACGCTTATCAGAAGTGATTAACGCCCCTAAATTCGAACAAAACCCATCGCCATTAACCATGGTATTAGGTAAAGACATTGCAGGTCAGCCTGTAGTAGCTGATTTAGGTAAAATGCCGCATTTACTAGTTGCAGGTACAACAGGCTCAGGTAAGTCAGTGGGTGTGAACGTGATGATCTTGAGTTTGCTTTATAAATCACCGCCTGAAGATGTTCGTATGATCATGATAGACCCAAAAATGCTTGAGCTATCTGTCTATGAAGGAATTCCGCATTTACTGTGTGAAGTTGTGACAGACATGAAAGAAGCATCAAATGCATTACGTTGGTGTGTTGGCGAGATGGAGCGCCGTTATAAGCTTATGTCTGCATTGGGTGTACGAAATTTAAAAGGTTACAACCAAAAAGTGCTTGCGGCTATAGAGGCAGGCCAACCAATTTTAGATCCGCTTTTTAAAGACACTGATGGTATGGCAAATGAGCCTGAAGAACTCGATAAATTGCCAAGTATCGTTGTTGTGATTGACGAATTTGCCGACATGATGATGATTGTTGGTAAGAAAGTTGAAGAGTTAATTGCGCGAATAGCACAAAAAGCACGTGCTGCAGGTATTCACTTGGTGCTTGCAACACAAAGAC
>CAYZOE010000061.1:0-29237 GCA_964479805.1 uncultured Pseudoalteromonas sp.
GGGGGACCTGCGGATTAACAGTCCGTCGCTCTAACCAACTGAGCTAAGGGGGAAGCGTGTCTCTCAACGGGGCGAAATATTAATGACCCCTTGCCAAGGTGTCAACAAATAAAATGACAGAAATTTAAAAAATACGTTTATCCGCTGTTTTTATATCCGATTTGCCGATTTTTTAACGTAAATTTACTTTGTGGGTATACAAAAGATCCGATAAGTTACTTTTCAATGCTTCAAACTTAAAATTGAAAATGTTTATTTTGCAACGTATGAGTCATATTTTGCTCAGAAGCCTCAAATATAACTTTTTTATGAGATCTAATCTTTTTTATTTTATCTAAAATCAAGTTCGATAAATTACGAAGAATATTGTTTGTTACATTTATTCGTGCTGTGCAGAAAATAGACGTTAAATAACGTTTTGAAGCATAAAATCTTTTTATGATTGCTATTTTACCATTTAAAATAAAGGGTTATGAAAGTTGGATGAATATTATTCGGCACTTAATTCACTTGTTGATAGCGTCAAAGTTATCAACATCAGTGACTAAAGATCATTTTCTGTCATAAAGATGAAGCAAAGATCTTTTCCTGAATGTTTATTTCTGATCTTTTGATCGCGCTATAAGTCTTTATTTTATTAGCTTTATGACACTTACCCACAGAATCTGTGGATAACATTGTTTATGAATCTTTAAAAAGTATTGCAAAGCCATATGTGTCGGGCTTTGAGAGCTTTGCAATACTTTTTGCTAAAAATTTTAAGTTTAATAAAAACAATGGCTTGTTGTTTTTTGTTCTGGTTTGGGTGGTTTTTGCTCATGGCAGTATTTTTTATAGTCAAATAAGCGTCATACTTGTGCAAAAAAATCTCAGTGACTACTTAAGCGACAGGTTAGTAAGTGCTTATGGAAGGTGTTTTTGTACTTTTTTGGTGCATAGGTTGGTCTAAATGACTCAAATGCAAAGATCTCAGAGTTGAATTAATATTTATTGTTGATAAATGATAACGATCCTCTGGGTTTAGTTTTCATGATGATCTAGAATGCTCACTCAACTGGTCGGGCTTATCTTAAGGTTTCTATTAAATATGGCATCAGCGCAGCAGTCTCAAGTCTCCAATGACATTCTTGAAGGGGACATCCCGTCCACACTGAAACGTATCACCATTCCCATGATATTTGGCATGATCACACTGATGATGTTCAATTTAGTAGATACATTTTTTATCAGTATGTTAGGGACTGAAGAGCTTGCTGCTGTTAGTTTTACTTTCCCTGTTACTTTTACAGTAATAAGCCTTGCGATAGGTTTAGGCATAGGTACGTCAGCGGTGATTGCCAAGGCGTTGGGTGCTAATAAAGTTGCAGAGGCAAAGTTTGATGCCACTATTGCACTTTTATTATCTGCAGTGATGGTGTTCCTGTTGTCTTTATTTGGCTTTTTAATGATAGAGCCGATTTTCGAGCTACTCGGCGCTCATGCAGAAGTAATGCCTCATATATATGACTATATGTCTATTTGGTTCTTAGGCAGTATTTTCTTGATTACGCCTATGATTGGTAATTCAGTATTACGTGCCAGTGGCGATACCAAAACGCCAAGCATTATTATGGGGGCTGCAGGTTTGATAAATGCGATCCTCGACCCTCTTCTTATTTTTGGTATCGGTCCATTTCCTAAACTTGGTGTTCAAGGGGCTGCGATTGCGAGTGTAATAGCTTGGTCGGTCGCAGTAGGTATCATCTTTTATTTACTTACAGTGAAAAAGCGTCTGCTCAGTGTCAGCCCTGGAGAGCAAGGTGTTATGCAAGCTGTGAAGAAAATCTTAAAAATTGGTTTTCCTGCTGCAGGCGCAAATATGCTCACACCTATCGCCATGGCTGTTATGACTGCGATTGTTGCAGCCTACGGGCCTGAAGCGGTAGCAGCTTTTGGGGTAGGTAGTCGTATCGAATCTATCGCGAGTTTAGTGGTACTTGCATTATCGATGACATTACCGCCTTTTGTTAGTCAAAATTATGGGGCGCAGAATTATCAACGAGTGACAGAAGCTTATAAAACCACATTAAAGTTCGTAATAGTTTGGCAATTTGCTATTTATGTGGTTTTACTTCTTTGCTCAGGCTTAATCAGTCAAACCTTTGGTGCTGAGGAAGAAGTTCAGCGTATTATTGAGCTGTTTATTTATATCATGCCATTGAGCTACGGCTTTCAAGGAGTGATAATCTTAAGTAATTCGTCATTTAATGCCCTTCATAAACCAATGAACGCATTGTTATTAAGCGTGATCAGGTTGTTTGTGTTTTTCGTACCATTCGCTTATTTAGGATCGATTTTAGCAGATCTAAAAGGGTTATTTATTGGTGCTGCAATCGGTAATTTAGTCACAGCCATTGTCGCTTATAATTGGTTCTGCGCAAGCTTAAACCGAATGCAATCTTTGCCTGAGCAGGAATTAAAACATGACTGATGTATTTAAACTTCACTCTGAATTTTCACCAAATGGGGATCAGCCAACGGCTATCGCGCAACTTTGTGACGGCTTAGATTCTGGCCTTGCGCATCAAACTTTGCTAGGGGCAACGGGTACGGGTAAAACGTTTACCATGGCGAACATTGTCAGTAATCTAAATCGACCCACAATTATTTTAGCGCATAATAAAACATTGGCGGCGCAGCTATACGGAGAAATGAAAGAGTTCTTTCCTGAAAATGCGGTTGAATATTTTGTTTCTTACTATGATTATTATCAGCCTGAAGCTTATGTGGTTGCCAGTGACACTTTTATAGAAAAAGATGCCTCGATAAATGAACATATTGAACAAATGCGTTTATCAGCGACCAAAGCGTTATTAGAAAGGCGCGATACTATTATTGTTGCATCAGTGTCGGCAATCTATGGTCTTGGCGATCCAGATTCTTACATGCAGATGATGTTACTGCTGAAAGTCGGTGACACAGTTGACCAACGTGACATTCTTCGAAAGTTAGCAGAACTACAATATACTCGAAACGACCTAGATTTTAGTCGGGGTACTTATCGTGTTCGTGGTGAAGTCATCGATATTTTTCCTGCTGAATCTGTTGATATCGGTGTTCGCGTTGAATTATTTGATGACGAAATTGAGCGTTTGAGCTTATTTGATCCACTTACTGGTGCCATTGAAAAGCATATTGTTCGTGCAACCATCTATCCAAAAACGCACTATGTTACTCCTCGTGAGAAAATCTTAGATGCGATCGACAAAATTAAAGCCGAACTAAAAGATAGAAGAAAACAATTACTCGATGGAAATCGTTTAATTGAAGAGCAAAGGGTTGCTCAGCGAACGCAATATGACATCGAAATGATGACCGAGCTTGGTTATTGTTCTGGCATCGAAAACTATAGCCGCTATCTTTCTGGGCGTGCGCCGGGCGAGCCGCCTCCGACGTTACTCGATTATTTACCTGATGATGCTTTGATGATCATTGATGAGTCTCATGTGACCGTCTCTCAAGTTGGCGCCATGTATAAAGGCGATAGAAGCCGAAAAGAAAACCTAGTTGAATACGGGTTCCGTTTGCCATCTGCTATGGATAACCGACCACTCAAATTTGATGAGTTTGAAGCAATTTCACCTCAGACTATTTATGTATCAGCGACACCTGGTGATTACGAATTAGAGAAATCAAACGGCGATGTAGCAGAGCAAGTTATACGTCCGACGGGCTTACTTGATCCTGAGTTAGAAGTACGCCCAGTTGGGTCACAAGTGGATGATTTACTCTCTGAGATTTATAAACGTGTTGAAAAGAAAGAGCGTGTCTTGGTAACCACATTAACTAAGCGTATGGCCGAAGATTTAACCGACTACTTAAATGAGCATGACGTGAAGGTGCGTTATTTACACTCGGACATTGATACCGTTGAGCGTATGGAAATCATTCGCGATCTGCGCAAAGGCGTATTCGATGTGCTAGTGGGCATTAACTTACTTCGAGAAGGTCTCGATATGCCAGAAGTGTCGCTTGTCGCAATTCTTGATGCTGACAAAGAGGGCTTCTTACGCTCTGCACGCTCATTAATACAAACAATTGGACGAGCGGCACGTCACTTAAATGGTAAAGCAATTTTATATGGTGACGTGATCACCAAGTCGATGAAAAAAGCCATTGAAGAAACTGAACGTCGTCGTTCAATACAACAAGCTTATAACGAAAAGCACGGTATAGTGCCAAAAGCACTGAACAAGAAAATCACAGATGTGATGGATGTCGGTGAAAGTGTCGATGAATCATCAAGTTCACCTATATCAGCAAAAGTCGCTGAGCCAAAAGCGGGTTATTTAGATCCGAAGCAAATAGCAGAGCAGATCAGCGTACTTGAAACACAAATGATGCATCATGCAAGAGAACTAGAATTTGAAAAGGCGGCAAAATTGCGTGATGAAATTCACCAATTACAGCAGCAATTGATCGATGCTTAGTAATGCAACGTTTTGACACGCGAATGTAATTAAAAGAGTGAAAAGGTCATGACAGAGAAGAAAGCTCTGAATGTATTAGGCAGTGAATTACAGTTGTGTTGTAATGATCCGTTAACCGGATTTATGAGGGATGGGTTTTGCAACACGATTCATCTTGATATCGGTACTCATGTTGTTTGTGCAGTAGTAACTGAAGCGTTTTTAACGTTTACACGTTCAAGAGGCAACGACCTAAGTACGCCGATACCTGAATATGATTTTTCGGGGTTAAAACCCGGCGATGGCTGGTGTTTATGTGCATTACGCTGGAAAGAAGCATATGAAGCTGGCGTTGCACCACCAGTAAAGCTTCATGCAACTCATGAAAAAGTTTTGGATTATATATCCCTTGATGTCCTGAAAGCACATAGCATGAACTAACCAAGCCTATTTACTGAAAAAGGTTAACTTGATAGTTAACCTTTTTCATTTTCTGTGATTATCAGATTTAAAAGCGATAACTTAAACCTACACCTATTGTAAAGGTATCTAGGTCACCCATATCCATGTATTGATATGATGCATTAACGCCGAAGCCATTGTTAAAATCATACTCCCAACCAAGTTCTGCGAATAAGCCTATGCCGTTATCTGAGTTTAGCACTTTGCTGTTTTGTTTAATGTCGTAGTCGTAGAAGTTAGCACCTAGCTTAGCGTATAAGCTATTGTTCTTTGTTAGGTAATATTCACCTTTACCTGCAAACACTAAGTTACGGTACTCTAATTTATTCGCATCTAGATTAAACAGCGGCTTGTCATTATTTTTACACGTGAATTTATTATCATCGATGTCTGTACATTCCCAATCATCAGCTTCACTTCCGCCGTTTAAACCAACTTCCAATGCTAACATTGGTGAAAACTGATAGTTATAATAAAGGTACGCTTGGCCAACGCCGTCACCGTCTTTACTTGAGCCTTTATATTCTGCCCCACCGCCTGAAAGCTGAATACCAACTTTGTGTTTTTCTTCAGAAGCTTGAGCTTGGCCTATTAAAGCCGTTGATGACAGTAAAGCCATTAATAATAGTGCGCGAGTTTTCATGATAAATATTCCTGTTTAGTTTTGATGTGCTCATAGTAGAGCTCAAGCTTGTTAGAGTCTGTTGGAGGAATGTCAGCGGTTGTAGGCGGAATGTATGAGAATGTGAAAAAGTGTCAAAGCTGATGTGTAGATATTTCAATTGCTTATATTTACAGCAAACGTTCTCATAGTTTGACTGAGTTGCTCATAAATCTCTTGGGAAATGGGGTTACGTAGACTTTGACTGCGTATCAAAGCAACATTAGCACCTGGTAAAGTGGGTAATTCAGCGTTACTTAACATACTATAGTCTGCGGTAGATATATTTGCGATTGCACCTACGGCGACACCTTGTTTCACCAAACCCAGTAAAGCCGCAAGGCTGCTACAACTCGCGACGACTTGAAAAGGAATTTTTGCTTTCATGAGCCCTTCAATCGCGCCTTGGTGAAAGCGACAGTCAGGCTGAAATACAGCAATTGGCAAAGGTGATTTTAGGTGTGCCGAGTGCTCAGGGTTATACACCCATACACCTTTGTCTTGATAAATGAGATGACCTTCTTCGGAGTCTGGGGAGCGGGTAATAAGCCCAAGATCTAAATCGCCCGCATCCAATAATTGTTTGATTTTAAAACTCGGTAAACACGTTACTCTTAAGTCTAAATTACAGAATTGTGCATGCAGTTGCTTAATCAGCACTGGTAAAAGGTTATCAGCATAATCATCTGGGCAACCCAATCTGAGCAGCGTATTGCTCGCACTGTGACGCATCGTCTGCAAAGTCTCATCATGAAGTTGCAATAGTTGTTTGGCATAGTGACTAAACTGGCGACCATCTTGGCTCAGGGTTAATAATCGGCCTTGTTTTTCAAATAGGCATTTACCGACATCTTCTTCGAGCTTTTTCATTTGCATACTCACTGCAGCTTGGGTGCGATGCACCTGTTTTGCAGCGCGAGTAAAACTACCTGTTTCTATAAAAGCTAAAAAGCTACGCAGCGCGTCAATATCCATTATGAGTACCTATTCGAATTTCTTATAGGTTGTATAAGAATAATCAGTTAGTCAAGGTTTATAAAATTACTTACATTGACGTTAAAACGAAACAAAGCCGTTAACAAGGAAACCATTTATGCAGCTATATATCGCAAATAAAAATTACTCGACTTGGTCATTAAGAGCCTGGCTGCTGCTGGAAAAATCAGGTATTAATTTTGAAGAGACTAAGCTCAATTTAGAAACACCTGAATTTTTCAGCACGCTTAAAAATATCACTCCAACAGCGAAAGTCCCATGTTTGATAGATGGCGATAGCCTTGTTTGGGAGTCTCTCGCAATTTGTGAGCATATAAGTGAAACTTATTTGTCGGGAAGAGGTTGGCCGAGTGAAATCAGTCATAGGGCAAAAGCAAGAGCACTTGCATCTGAAATGCATGCAGGTTTTAACGCCTTACGTAATGAAATGCCGATGAATATCCGTGCTAAGCGTAAAATTGTCTTAAGCGAACAAGCGCAGCGTGATATTCAACGTATTGAACAAATATTCACGGAGCAATACGAGCAGCATCGATGTTGGTTATTTGGTGAGTGGTCTATTGTGGATGCCATGTATGCACCGGTGGTGTTACGTTTTCAGACCTATGGTGTTGAGCTTAATGAGTTGGCAACCGCCTACATGCAGCAAGTACTTGATTGTCCAGCTTTACGAAAGTGGGTTAAAGCAGCACTTGAAGAAACTGAATGGGTTGGAATGGATGAGGTTGGCGAAGATATTCTTTAAAAGCTCTTCATTCTTCATTAACCCATTCATCTTGTTCTAACCAAAATATTTTGCCAAAGCCTGCGATAAAGCGGGCTCTTACCATATTTATACCCAAACCACCTCAAGATACGAGGTTCAGCGAGAAGTGATTGGCTGTCAGACAAGGCATCGATTTGAAGGTCTAGTGGTTCTAAATCGAAAATTGATAACGCAGTATGAAAGCCAATCAAACTCGCCCAAGGGAGCGTGCTTTCAGTCCTATTTCATCGTCAAAGAACTTGGAAAGGACTCGTCATTACGCTGCGTCCTTTTCCTTGAACTAGAACAGAAGGCAGCGCTCTGAATCATGCATCTTGAGGAAGTTTGGGTATAATTCCCAAATATGAAAGTCGGTTAGATCTTTGTATTGCTCGCTACTGGGAAAGTGTTCTACAAATTGCGCAATTAAATCTTCACTGTCATCTCTAGCTAATTTAGCGGCCTCAGCAACTAGGGTTAAGCGCGACATTTGCGGGTCTTCACTGTCTTGTTGCTCAAATACCGTCAGAGATAATTTGTTGTCATGGGCCAAATTTTTAGCATGCTGGGCAATATCGCTAATGAATAGGTAGACTTTTCCCTTGGGATTGGCAAAAAACTGTACTGTTGAGCCAAACGGAAAGCCAGGTAATGTATTTGAATGAGTAGATAACACCGCCATCTTTGCGTTGGCGAGTAGTTGCTTGGCTTCTATCAGGGCTTGTTCGTGCATGGGGCTCTCCTTGCTTATACAAATATTACTTCGGCTCGACAGCCTTGTTTAGTATTACTTTGCAGTGAGAATTGCCAATGATATTTTGCACAAATATCTTCAACGATTTGTAAACCAACACCAAACCCCTCATAGCCTCTGGGCTTTTCATCTAGTCCTATACCTGAATCTATCACAACGACACCCGATTGACTGACGAATAGGTCAACTTCGCCATCAAAGGTACAGTTTATAGCATTGTCCAATAGATTATATATAAGGGTCTGCAACAGGATTGCTTCACAATTTATCTCAAAAGGTTCCTGTAGTTGCCAGTGAAGAATAACTTGATTAGCTTGGCATTTACTCTGAAGTGGTGCAATAAAGGTTTCAAGCCACATATAATCGAGTGTAATTGGGGTTGGCGCGAGTTCAGACTCTCTGGCCAAACACAAAAAGGTGTGAATTAATTCATTCACGTTATCTAAGGCGTTATTGATGCCTTTTAATTGTTTGTTGTCGCCATGTCGCTTTTGTAAAACCGACACATTCCCCTTAATGGCCATCATAGGTGTGCGCAATTCATGGCTGACATAGCGAGTAAAGGTTTGCTCTCGATGGAGCATTTGTTTCATCCGTTGGCGATAATGGTTCACCGCCGTTTCGATATGATAGATCTCTGCACAACTTTTCTCATTCACAATGTCAGTATCTAAATCGTCTTTGTGTTTATCACTGATATGGTGCACTAAATCTTGAAGCGGTTTGGCTAGGCGGCCCGCTTGAGCGCGGATCAGATAAGTTGCCAGTAAAAAAAGTAAGCTGCCTGTGCCGGCAAAAATAACCTCACCTTTTAATAAATCAGCATCACTCCATTCAATTGGGTTCACATTTTCTACGGCATAATAGGTCCGCGTTTTATCATCTAGAGGAGCCGCAAATACACTAAATTCACTATCATCATCAAATTGAAAGGTTTGTACACCCGTCCAACCCTCTGAGATAGCGTCTCGTATTTTTTGAGGTAAAAACGAGTAATCGTTGTAGAGTGTTAGTAGTGGGTTTACTTTTATTGCTGTTTTTTCGGTCGTAGTAAATTGTTTAAAATGGTGAGGGGCAATAATACTGAGCCTCTGCTCACTACTGCGATTCTCGGTATACATAATGGCAGAGCTTAAAACCAATGTATAAATTGAGATAAGTATAATCGCCCCGAACCATGTTGCTCTAAAAAGCTGTTGTTTAAGTGTTTTCATCAGAGATCAATTTATAGCCAAATTTAGGTACGGTGATTAACATGTCTTGCTCGAAGGGTTTATCAAGTGCTTTACGTAATTGATAAATGTGTCGGCGTAATAGATCTTGGTCAGGCACATCATCGGGCCAAAGTGCTTGCTCAATAGTCTCCCGAGTAACTGGGTTCGGGCTTTGTTTCGCTAACGTCAGTAAAATTTTATAGCCACTGGGGTTCAGTTTGATCAATTGACTAGCTCGATTGACTGCTCGAGTATTGATATCAATACTTAATGAGCCCACTTTTAATTGTGTTTTAAAACCAAGCCCTTGAGTACGTCTAATGACTGCTTTGATCCTGGCTTCTAAAAGCATTAAGTCAAAGGGTTTAATAATGTAGTCATCAGCACCACAATTTAAGCCACCGAGCATGTCTTGCTGAGTATCTCGAGCTGTAAGCATGATAATGGGCGTATTGTTTGCTTGTGCGCGTAAGCGTTTGCAAATCTCGATGCCGTCGAGCCCCGGTAACATAATGTCTAAAATAATACAGTCATAGCGATTAGCACAGGCCAACTGCAACCCCATCATGCCATTGGCTGCATAGTCTAATTCGTACTGTTCTTCTTCAAAGTAGTCAAAGATAGTTTCAGCGACTTGCTGAGAATCTTCGACTAATAAAATGCTCAGCGATTTTTCTGTGTGCATGTCAGTAGCACCCCTTTTTGACTCGTATTAATAGTTAAGCAGGTATGTGTATTGGGTAAAGTTAGTATACTTTTTTGTGTATGTGTCAGCACCAAATAGCTCTGTTTCTGAGTATTAAGTATGTCTGATAGTTCAGTAACTTGCTCAATTAATTGTGCTTTACCACAACTATAGAAGCGTGCTGAAAATGGTCGTTTTTCAACATAGAAAACAGGCACTGAAGGGCAGGGCTTCGCAACAACTTCGAGCAGCTCGGTTTCAGAGTACTTACTGTGCCAGCCTTTAATGACGGCGGTGATCATTAAACTATAGAGTGTTAAGCAAGCAATACCGATGGTAATAAATTGTTTATCAGCTTTTGTTTGCAGTGCTGGTTTTTGCGATAAAGTTAACTGCTTTTCATGTAACAATACGATGGCCATCAGTAGTGCAAATGCAGGTAAGCCTGGGAGCACATAAGCAGATAAAATATTGCTCGCCAGTGTAAACAACAGCATTGGTGCAATGGCCCAAGCAATCAGGTAGCGATTTAAGTCTGCTTTGCATAAAGCTTTTAGTTGTTTTGGCGCAGTCAGTAACTTAAAGATCACGATAAACGACCAAGGACACGCCACCCCCAGCCAGAATAACCAGATAGTGCCTTTAGTTTCTAGATGAGCACTGCCATATAAGTCACCTTGCCAACCGGGCTCTAAAAAACGTTGAATATGCTCGCCTATAATAAAGTAATTTATAAACCCTGGGGTTTTTTGTTCGGCAAGCAGATACCAAGGTGTAAAAGTAACGATAAAGACAGTAAGCCCTAACAACCAAGGTAACGATTTAATGGCATTGAATAGCTGATTTTGCCAAATAGCCCAAATCACAAGGGCAATCCCTATGATAACAATGGCAACAGGGCCTTTTATAAGCATACCTAAACCACATGCGAAGAAGAAAACAAGGCCTGCAAGACGGCTTTTTTCTGTGTAACAGAGCCAAAAGCTGGTCATGGCTAAGGTACTTGCAAAAAGGAGTGCCGGATCGGTCATCACCATGCTGGTGGCGATAAAAAAGCCCAGGCATGTTACTAAAATAAAACTGCTATATATGGCAAGAGTGTGACCTAGAATACGTTTGGTAAATGCGAAAAGTAATGCAACCGTTGCCGTGCCCATTAACCAATGTGCAAAGCGCGCGCTCCATTCATTGATACCAAATATCTCAAAGCTGAATGCAGTGATCCAGGTATGGGCAGGAGGCTTGCCCCAAAACGGCACATTGATATCAAACCAAGGGGTGATCCAATCTTGGCTTTGCACCATTAATCTGGCTATCTCTGCATATCTTGCCTCTGTTGTATCGTACAGCGGATACATGCCCAATGTGAATAATCTGATTAACAGCAGTAGGGCAGTAATGACCAACAAGCAATGACTAAACCTCATGTCGCTGCTCCGCAGTGTTACAAGGTTTATAATGCTCTGTCATGACTAAGTAGATAGGTCGTTGTTTTGCTTCGGTAAACAGCCTTGCAATGTATTCCCCTAAAATGCCAATCGCCAGTAATTGCACTCCACCTAGGGCGAGCATCGTGAGCATCATACTCGGGTAACCTTGCACGACTTCGCCGAATATTAGTGTTTTTATCATAACCCAAGCGGCAAAAATAAATGCATACAAAGATACTAATGCCCCCATCCAAGTTGCAAAACGCAGCGGTTTGACACTAAACGAGGTGATCCCTGACAGGGCAAGTTTGATAAGTTGAAAGTAGTTCCACTTGGTGGTGCCTGCAGCGCGTTCGGGGCGTTCAAATTCTAAAGTTATTTGTTTAAACCCCGGCCAACTCATCAAGCCTTTCATGTAGCGATTGCGTTCTGGGAGCTGCTTAATTGCCTCAACGACTTTACGAGATAATAACCTGAAATCTCCGACATCCTCAGCAACAGGACTGTCTGATACCCAATTTAGAAGGCGATAAAAAGCATGCGCACTGGCTACTTTGAACCAAGACTCTCCTTGACGGCTTGCGCGTTTCATATTGACTACGTCGGCGCCTTGCTGCCACGCTTCAATCATCTCTGGGAGCAATTCAGGCGGGTCTTGTAAATCAGCATCAAGTAGCACCACCGCATCACCTTTTGCATGTTCAAGGCCAGCTGTTACGGCAGCTTCTTTGCCAAAGTTGCGGCTCAGTTGTAAGCACCGAACATCACAGAATTGGTGAGTGAGACTTTGTAGAATTTGCCATGAGTCGTCGTGACTGCCGTCATCAATGTACACAAGTTCGATATGACACTGTTTAATGCCTGCACTCACTGAGCATACTCTGTGATGAAATGCCTTAAGCACTTCTTGCTCGTTAAATACAGGCACAATGAGGCTGATAATAGGCTTGTTTTGAGAGCCATCTTTTCGATGCTCAATGAATCGTTCTCTGCGAGATTGTGTATCACTAGAAGGGCTGAGTTTAACCAATGAAAGTGGTGTCATTTTGACTACTCCGAATTGTTCAATACGAACAGTCTAAACAGGAGAATGTCGAAAAAATGTCTACATGTACTCAATTCGTTGTAGACATTTTTTAGACCTGCCTTTTTATAGTGTTTTACGGTATTAGTCATTTTGGAGATAAGTGATTGGGTCAGCAGTTTATTAAGTTTGCGGTAGTGGGGGCTGTCGGTTTTGTCACCGACCTATTGATATTTTATCTGCTGGTTTTTGTGAATACAGAGGTTTTGGTTGCACGATTATTTGCTTTTTGGTGCGCCACAATAGTGACTTGGTTGGGAAATCGTTTTTTTACTTTCACAACCTATGACTTAGGGTGGTTCAAACAACTCATTCGGCATCTATCGGTGAGTCATATATTTGGTATGGTTAATATCAGCGTATTTTATTGTCTTAGCTTGGTGGCACCACTTTTTTTGGCGTTTGTGATGGGCACGGCAATTGCTATGATTGGTAATTACACCTTTAGTAAATTTTGGGTGTTCTCTGAAAAAGAGCAAAAAGCCGCAACCGGAAAGGTTGCGACTTGAAAGCATTTTTACATATTAAAGTGGCGATTGAAGAAGTTTGTAATCGTCTGATGTAAGTGTGTTTGTACTTTTTTACCACGTAAGCTGTGCTTAGAACCTGGGTAAGTCATCATTTCAAATGGCTTGGCATCGTCTTGCAGTTGCTTAAATAGCTTAGTTGCATGTGTAAATAATACATTATCATCGGCCATACCATGATAAATCATTAATGGACCTTTTAAGCCATCGGCATATGGGAATACCGCACTCATTTCGTAGCCTTTCGCGTTTGTTGCAGGGTGACCTAAATAACGCTCAGTATAGTGTGTGTCGTATAGTGCCCAATCAGTTACTGGCGCACCAGAAACACCCGCTTGGAAGTAGTCGCCTGCTTTGAACATGGTCATAAGCGCCATGTAACCACCGTAACTGTGACCATAGATACCAATGCGGTTTGCGTCCACATAATCTAATGTGCGTAAGAACTCAACGCCGCGGATCTGATCTTGTACTTCAACTTCACCTAAGTACTTGTAGATAGGATCTTCAAACTTTTTACCACGGTTGTATGAACCGCGGTTATCTAATTGGAAGATCACATAACCTTGTTGTGCCATGTATTGGAAATATAAGTTTTTGCTACGCCAGCTGTTGGTAACACGTTGTGCGTGTGGACCGCCATACACGTTAACCATAACTGGGTGTTTCTTACCTTTTTCCATGTTCGCAGGCTTGAAGATACGGTAATGCATTAGCTGACCATCTTCTGCTTTGAGTATGCCGTATTCAGGCTCAACTAAGTTGCTTAAATAAGGTGTCAGTGGGTGTTTGTCATCTAGTTTATTTTCTTCTAACCAAGTGATGAAGTCACCGTTTACTTTTCGTAAGGCTACTGAACTTGGCTTGTTTACAGATGAGCTCTTATCAATAAAGGTTTTCGCGTCTTTTGCTACAACAACACGGTGGAAGCTGCCTGGCTGAGTGATGCGCGTGATATGACCTTTTTTGAATAGCGGTACACTGTAAAGGTGGCTCTCAAGCGGCGTATCTTTTCGACCAGAGAAGTAAACAATACCTTTTTTCTCATCGATTGCCTTGATGCTTTCAACAATCCAGTCGCCTTTCGTGATTTGGCGAATGAGCGTGCCGTCTGTGCGGTATAAATAAAGGTGCTTAAAGCCATCGCGCTCAGACGCCCAAACAAAATGCTTTTTGTCTTTTAGGAAGCGTAGGTCAAAGTGCAAGTTAATCCACGTATCGCTGGTTTCAGTCAATGCCACTTTTTGTGTTTTGCGCTTGCTGTCGTAAAAACGTAATTCGAGCTTTTGCTGAGAGCGGTTTTGCCATTGGTAAGACAGTGTTTTGTTGTCTTTTAACCACTTAGCGCGAGCAATATAAATATCTTTGTCTTTGCCAAGGTCAACCCAATCCACTTTTTGGTCATTCAGCTTTACTACACCCAGTTCAATTTCTACGTTTGGTGTGCCCGTGAACGGATAACGTTGGTTGAATAGCTTCACTTCGTCAGCGTAAATCTCATTTCGAATGGCCTCTTGTACTGGGCTTTCGTCAATGCGGGTAAAAGCGATCTTGCTCTCATCACCTGACCACCAGTAACCCGTCATACGGCTCATCTCTTCTTGCGCGACGAACTCAGCCATGCCATTTTTAATGGTGCCGCCACCGTCTTTACTTAATTGAATTTCTTTACCTGAACTCAACTCAAGGGCATAGAGGTTTTGCTCACGAATAAAGGAAACAAAGTTTCCTTTTGGCGAGAAACGTGCATCGGTCTCAAACGCTTCAGTGTTAGTCAGCTTACGGCTTTTGCCCGATGCGATTTGGTAGTAGTACAAATCACCATTAAGTGGAAAAAGTAACGCCTTACCATCTGTAGACCACTTGTACTCTAAAATACCACGACCAAAAATACGCTGACGTTCACGACGAGCTTTTTCTTCGTCTGATAAGGTTTCAGGACCGGAGAAGAGTGCTTGAGAGTCAACTAATAGGCGATTTGTGTTGTCTTTTAAGTTGTATTCCCATAAATCATAACGGTTGTAGTCATCCACTTTACCTTGTAGGTAAGTAACACGACTGCCGTCAGGAGAGAACTTAAGTTGCACAGGGGCTTTACCAGCCAAACCTGGATCATCAAAAATACGCTCTAGGGTTAATGGTTGAGCAACGGCTGTAGTTGCAGCGGCCATTAACGGTAAGCTTAGCGCCATTGATTTGAATGTAATGCGCACAAAATCACCTTGTTAGTTATTTAAAGTAGAAGCGATGGTAACGGCAAGCATGGGCATTGGCAATTTATTAGGATAAAGTGAGCAACATAATTAAAAGAGGATTTTTATTATGGCATTCAAATTAGCGCCTGAATTACAACGAGATTGCATTGAACTGGCCGATTGGCCACTGTGTAAAGTACTCTTGATGAACGATAGTCAGTACCCTTGGTTTATTCTAGTACCACGTATTGAAGGTTGCCGTGAAATCATTGATTTAGATGAAACGCTACAGACTCAGTTTTGGCAAGAGTCAGCAAAGCTAAGCCGTACATTAAAAGCAGTATTTAGTCCAGATAAACTCAATGTTGCAGCACTAGGCAATATGGTTCCTCAACTTCACGTTCATCATATTGCTCGATTTACCAATGATGTTGCTTGGCCAAAACCTGTGTGGGGGCTTCAACCAGCTAAGCCTTACACCGACGAGCAAATTGCTGAACTTAAAAAGGTGTTCTAGCTTTTGATTAAATAGGCATTAAAATCGACTCGACTAATTTGAGTTTTATGGTTTTTCCGGTGAGTTGAAAATAAAAGCGAAGTGCTCAGTCTGTTAAAGCTTTTCAATTTGGTTATTTAAACTCCTGCCGGTTTTTTTTGCGCCAATATTTGTTTGTGTGGCGTATGTATCAGTCTGTATTTTTGTTATCTTGATTGAGAAAAAGTGTAGTTACCTTGGTTGCTTTCTCTTTCCTGAAAAGATATTCAATTTTTTTTAGAGAGTACCAAAAGAATGAGGATGTCACAGACTTTGATAGCTTGGCGACCGCAGATAAAGTAGGCAAAAGAAAGGACCTTGCTAATAAACGCTTTAAGGATAAGCATTATAAAAAGCCTCACTTTTATGAGGCTTTTTTGGTTTGTTATATTTAACTTGAGCTCAGGTTATTTAGCTCAATGTTGTTGAGTTGGCTTGTTCTTAACATATTTCTCTAGCCATTGATCTTGCTCCCATAACAGGTGCATTATGCTTTCTTTGGCACGATAACCATGTGACTCTTTTGGCAGCATGACTAGACGAGCTGTTGCACCTAAGCCTTTAAGTGCGTTGAAATAACGCTCACTTTGCATTGGGTAGGTACCACTGTTGTTGTCTGAGTCTCCATGAACAATGAGTAGTGGTGTTTTCATTTTGTCAGCATGCATAAATGGCGACATAGTATAATAAACCTCTGGTGCTTCCCAGTAACTTCGCTCTTCAGATTGGAAACCGAAAGGCGTTAGAGTTCTGTTATAAGCACCGCTTCGTGCAATACCTGCTGCAAATAAGTCTGAGTGCGACAATAAATTTGCTACCATGAAAGCACCATAGCTGTGACCACCAACAGCAACACGGTTTCGGTCGATGAGGCCTCGTTTATCTACCGCGTCAATTGCTGCTTTGGCATTCGCAACGAGTTGAGTTCTAAAGGTATCGTTTGGCTCTTCGTCACCTTCACCTACGATTGGGAAAGCAGCATCATCTAGCACTACATAGCCCTTTTTAACCCAGTAAATAGGCGAGCCCCAGAACGGATAAGTGAATTCGTTCGGGTTTTGCGTATTTTGGCCTGCGCTACTCTTATCTTTGTACTCTCTAGGATAAGCCCACAAGATCATGGGGTACCTCTTACCTTCTTGATAATCAGTTGGCAGATAGAGCGTACCAGTTAGGTCAAGGCCGTCATCACGTTTGTAGGTTATAACTTCTTTTTGTACGTCTTGAATGCTTTTGAACGGGTTTTCAAAGTCAGTGAGTTGTTGTAGCTTATTTTGACCCATCTTTCTAAAGTAATAGTTAGGGTAATCGCTACTTGATTCTATTCGCACAAGTAGCTGTTTTGTATCTACATCAAAGTCACGTAAATCTTCGATTCTGTCATTATATTCAGAGCGATACAGGCGCTCAGACTTTTGTGACTTCAGGTTGAATTTATCTAAGAATGGGAACTGACCATCTTTACTAAAACCATCACCTAATAAATAGACTTGGCCATTATCAATATCCATAACACTTCGGCCATACTGGTTTCGCTTAGTTACAATATTACCCGGATCGCTATATCTGTCTTGATAGTTACGATCTACAATTGTAATTGGCTTTTGAGATGCATCAGAAGGATTAAATAAATACTCTTTGGTATTTCGAGTATTCCACCAGTAGTCGACGGCAATGGCATGGTTGTCATCACCCCAAATAATATCCGCATAGCGATTTTGTGTTTTGATTAATAGACTTGGCTTTCCATCGAATGGTGCTGATAGCTGACTTACTTTATCACGGAAAGCAGTCTTTTTTGCAGGATCTCCACCATCAAGTGCCTCTACAAACGTTAATGTTGCTGGCTTGTCATTACGCCATTGGATACTTCTTTTTCCTTCACGTGTGGCCATGAAGCCTTTAGGTAAGTCTTCGATAAGTGGTACTTTTTCGATATCAGTGACTATCTTGCCGCTTTTGGTATAGACGGTAGAGGTTTTTGGAAAGCGGCGATAAGGCACTAAATATGAGAAAGGTCTGTCGTATTCAGCAACTAAAACATAATTACCGTTTGGCGAGAATGTAATACTGCCATACATACCAGGCTCAGCCCAATCTGTGACTTTTCCTCTCAGCGTCACTTTTTTTAGTGATGAGCTTGCAAGTTGTTCAAAGTTAAATTCATCATTTTTGTTTTTAAGTAAATCTTGGTAAGTACGGTTTTGGGCTTTTTTACCATCGCTAACACTGATGGTTGGTCCCACAGGTACTGCTTGTTCAGTATTGATGAGAGGCTTACGGCTCTCTGGTAACATTTTTACTATGAAACCTGAACTATCCTGAAGCCAATCGATTGGGTTACCCATATTCGCGTTTAAAGTTGCATTGGTCAAACGGCGTGCTTTGGCTTTTTTAATATCAACAACCCATAATTCAACGCCTGTTTCTGTGGTATGTGTCATCGCCATATATTTTTGATTAGGCGACCAACTGAAGTTAGTTAGGCGCGGATTTTTAGGCAGACCACTCACAGTTTTAACGTTATTTTTACCAACAGGCTGGATTTTTACTTCGTTGAAGTAAGTAACGCGGCTACCGATGTTAGTGTTCGGGTTAATTCTCAAGCCAGCCAAACGCATCTCTTTAACAGATAAGTCGGTAATTGACTTATAACTATCACGATAAATGAGCAACATATTTTCACGCTTATCATCGATTAAGGTATAAGGGGCCAGTTTTACGTCTACGAGCTCTTTTATTTCTTGTGACGGCTCTTGATAAACCAATGCATCGTTATTGGCTGCAATACTGGCAGAGGTTGCCATCATAAGTGCAGCACTAAGTAGTAAAATTTTAGGGCGCAAAGTCTTTACTCCATTAATATTCCTTGAACTTGATACACTATCACAAATAAACAGTTTTAGGTTGTTTGAATGTAATAAATTGTTAATTAAAACATTGGGTTGGAAAGTTATGTTGTAATATATATTGTTATATTATGCTTTTTCTGAAATTGGCATCACTCTTTGAGCGTACTTAAAGGCTTTTGTTGGCATTATGTTAGTAGTGGTTTTAATATAGGTACGGTTTTTTGGGGAGCAACAAAAAAAATGACTACTTTACTGAGTCTCCAATGAGTGTATGAGATAAGTTTTTTATAGTGGAAGTTATGAATGTCAGTTATAAAGCCCCATCATAAAGACTCGACTTAGTTTCATGATTATGTTGTATTTCTTGATGTGTGAAATTTTTTGTTGTTGAGAGATAAAAGTTGCTAAACGGACTCTTATATGACTATATTTTCCTTAGCGCATAATAATTTATTGATATAGATTTGTGATCTTATACCCAGCTAAGTAAATAACAAGGGTATAAAAAACAATACGTTTGCGTGTATTGCACGTTACTCGAGGGACTCTAGCTTATGTCTACAGAAAATGCATTATTGACGATCCTAATAGATAGGATTAACAATGACACTTTGGTGTTACCAACCTTACCAGAAATTGCAGTTAAAGTTAGACAAGCTGCAGATGATCCAGAAGTAAATTTGATTCAAATGGCTGATGTGATTTCACAAGATCCAGCGCTCGCGGCACGAATGATTAAAGTTGCAAACAGTGCGTTCATGGGACGTTCTGTGAAAGTAAATACACTTAATCAGGCTGTAACACGAATAGGCCTTAGACAAATTAAAAATATAGCAACAGCCATGGCGATGGAGCAATTGTTTGTTTCAAACAACAAGTTAATAAAAACTTATATGGATAAAGCCTGGCAGAAAACCTTAAAGGTAGCTTGCCAAGCCATTACCTGTATGGATTTTTACTTAAGTGTGAACAAACACACGTCGCTCAATAAAGACACAATTACGCTTGCGTCACTTGTTTTTAATATTGGTGTTCTACCAATATTGACTGAAGCAGAACGTCATCCGGAAGTATTTGCAAACCCAAGCTTCTTAGCACATGCCATTCAAAAGCTTGCAGGTAAAATTGGCGGTGCCATTATGCGTGAATGGGACTTTACCGATGAGTTCGTAGAAGTCGCTGAAAGTTGGTCGAACCCGAACTACAAGCCAGATCATGTATGCTATGTCGATTTTATCCGCGTTGGCGCTATTGTTGAAGGTATTTTGCAGGTTTCAGACAAAGCAGCGTCTTTGAAAATGTATGAAGATAAAAGCGTTATTCGCTCTTTAGAAATTTTCACTAGTGATGACTATCTATCAACACTTGAAGATGTGAAAAGTATGTTTGCTTAATAAAAAAAAGCCATTTGATCTTGAATGGCTTTTTAACTTTTCTGACAATGATTAAACTTTTAGTTGTTAACTACTAATTCTTTATTTGTAGTGTTCGCTGTTTTCTCTGACACATATCAAACACTATTTTCTCACCATTATATGCTCTTTTGGCAATTTTGTTTGCATTGACACAAAAGAACCAAGCAAAGAGAATAGCCATTATTTTTAGCATAATTTCAGCAAAGCTATCAGCATGCTAAAGTCTAAAACTTGAAAATAAAATCGCAATTAAAGAGTTAAGTGGCAGGATTAGACAAAACATTGCACTGGTTTTGAATGAATAAATAGCCGTAACAGAAGGACCTAAGTTAAAAGCTACTATGACCACAGAAAAAAATTAAGTAGCGCAGCCATTTTGTGGCTGCAAATGCGAGCGAGATAGCACAAACACAGCCTAATGCGAAACCAACTGTTAATACTGTCAGGTCCAAACCACACGATTAACGTCACAATGCCATAACTCAACGCTAATCCAAGAAAAACATCAACTGCTGTTTTATCCCATCATTAAGGTTGAATTTTATGATAATCATTACTCATCGAATACTCCTAACCCAAAGGCTTGAAACGGGGATGATGATTAGCACGAGTATGACGAACACAAGCCAAATAAAGATACTTGCTGCACCATTGAAAATAAATGGACTGATCACAGCTTAGGAAATTAACAATAAATAACCGAGCAATTTAAATTTTTTAGATATGGGGGGTTAAAGCTAATTGGTGTCGATTAGACGTATAGATGAAAGATATTCCAGTGGCTGTAAGCGTTAATAAAACGAATAGCACCCTCACTTAATGTAAACTTGATTATTAAAAGAGGAAATTTTATACACAGAAAAGTCGCACTACCAATTATAATGCGACTAACAATTGAAGTAGTTTATTTGTCTGATTAGGCTATTTGTTTTTCTGCAAGATTAAGTTCCATGGTTGCTTTAAGTAATCGATATAAATTAATCGATGCATCAATTTCTTCTTTACGGTTGGTTAAGCTCTCAATATTCAAACCAAGCGGTACATTTAAATGTGCACAACTCTGAATTATCAGATCTAAATTTTCACGACAGATGCGGATTGACTCGCTTAATGGGTTTTGTGAGTCAAGCATGCGCCACTTAGTTGCTTCTGGTACTGAAATACCTAACCATTCCATAAACTGAAGTGTTTTCTCACCACCACATGGGGTAAATGTAAGGATAATGCGCTTAGGTTTAAGTCCTTGTTGGCGGCAGCTTCGTGCATAACTGGTAATTAAATCAATCGTTGCTTGTGCATTGTAAACAGCTTGAGAGATAAAAAACTTGCATCCTTGTGCTGTTTTTTCTAATAAACGCTCGTGTTCATTTCGCTTATTCGCATGGCGTTCAGCAATAGTCACACCGCCCAAAAAAAAGTCATCTTGGTGCTCTGCGATTGTCTCGTATGCTCTAGGAAGGCTGAGTTTAACTCTACCATTTGAAGATGGGCTACCCACTAATACAAGATTACTTAAGCCATGCTCTGTTTTAGTCTTGTTTAACCACTGATTAAATTCACTCGCCTCACGTTGTGCCACGCTTTTATATGTAATGACATCAAGTTGTGATAGCTTTTTTACGAGTTGGCTATATTCACATGGATCTACTGTATGCTTGAACGGGAAAGGACGCGGAACTTTAGTTCGGCTGCTTTCATCTTGAATGTCGTAAATAACAACACCGTCGTACTCAATCTCATGCAAACGACCAAGTAGCTTTTGTGCAATGGTTTTAACTTGCGCTTCATCAGTCCCCATCTTTGGCGGAGTCGTACCAATTAAATACACGCCTTGATTAGGGTCCAAAATTTTCTCTTGTAATGATAAAGCCATGGTCCTCATTCCCATTGGTTTTGCTGATGAGGTAAATATAGCAGCCATTTAGACGTCTAGATAGATTTTTTTTCATGAAACTTATTCAAGCACTATGAATTTCTCTCATGTTTTTTGTGAGGCGTAAGGGATAATTCAGTAGCCCAGATATATTTATTTACATAAATTTTGCTTTGAAATGAGCGAGTCACAGTAATTTATTGCATAATTGAAGTGGTGTCATATGTGATACCAATCCTCAATTATACTGAATTATTTTTAGAGACTAAAATTGACGCTAACTTCGTTGGGAATTTCTCATTTAGAACAACTAGATAGCAAAATTTCTGCCTTACCTACATGGAAGTAGATAACTCGGCGATAGCAGGAGGCGTGAGCAGTGTTATCGACAAGTTTTCCTTGCCTCAAAATAGATCGCTTAATTAGGAGTAATGGTATGACAAAATTAAAAACTGAATTTGGAAATCACATGAAATTTAAACTTTTGGCAACCAGCCTTGCAGTGACTTTAGCACTGTCAGGTTGTATGAGTAACAATGCACAGACAAGTAATAAAACAAATGCCACTGTTGCATCAGCGTCTGTAGAAAACAAAGTATTTGCACAAGACTATGTATTAGAAGAATTAGAAAATGGTCTTCGTGTGATGGTCGTTAAAACTGATTATCCTGATGTTGTATCGCTACAAATACCGGTTTCAGTAGGCTCTCGAAATGAAATCGAAGCAGGTAAAACCGGTTTCGCGCATTTTTTTGAACACATGATGTTTAAAGGCTCTGAAAAATTCCCACAAGATGTGTATGCAGATATCCTGAAAAATTCAGGGGTAGATAACCGCGCTTACACGACAAACGACTACACAAACTATCACTTAAACTTTTCTAAAGAACACTTAGATAAAGTACTTGAAATAAAAGCGGATATTTTCCAAAACCTAAAGTATTCAGAAGAGCAATTTCGTACTGAAGCACTGACGGTTAAAGGCGAGTACTTAAAAAATAATGCCAGCCCAATTCGTAAATTACTAGCTGCAGTGCGTAAAGAGGCATTTGAAAAGCACACTTATAAGCACACCACAATGGGCTACTTCGAAGACATTGAAGCCATGCCTGATCAAATGGCGTATGGCCAGACTTTCTTTCAACGCTTTTATAAACCAGAGTATGTTTCACTGGTGATTGTGGGCGATGTTGACCCGCAAGAAACCATGAAGATGGTTAAAAAGCACTGGGGTAATTGGAAAAAAGGTGACTACCAAGCGGATATTCCGGTAGAGCCAAAACAACAAGCGCCTAAATATGTACATGAGCAGTTTGAGGGCATGCCGGGTCACTGGTTACTCGTATCATACAAAGGCACTGCTTGGCAGCCGACTAAAAAAGATCGCGCAGCGCTTGATCTAATATCACAGCTTTATTTCTCGTCGAATTCAGAGTTATATCAAGAGCTTGTAGTAGATAAGCAACTTGCCAGCCAAATGTTTACTTATAACGCAGAGACAAAAGACCCAGGCTTACTGCATGTCTTTGTTAAAGTTGAAAAAGAAGAAGATTTAGCAACTGTTCGCGATGCGATTGCAAGCACTTATGCAAGAGCACGCACTGAGCTGGTGGATGCTGATAAGTTAGCAGCATTGAAGTCAAACCTTAAATATAGCTTCATCAATGGCCTAGATTCATCACAAGCCATTGCATCAACACTCGCAAGCTATATGCACTTTGAGCGTGACCCAGAAGTTATTAACCAGTTATATGCTTCAGCAGATGCGATTACAGCTGAAGACATTCGTGACATAGCAAGCAAATACTTTGTTGATAATGGCCGAACGACAGTGACCATGTCTTCACTTGAGACTGTTTCTGGTTTCGATAAAGAAGTGTCTGTATCAGCGCTTGCTAAAAAAGCGAGCCAGCCTGTTAAGCGTTATTTCAAAGTATTAGATAAAACCAATAGTTCACCATTGGTTGATGTCAACTTATTATTCTACACTGGTGCAGCTGCTGATCCGGCAGGCAAAAAGGGTGTAGCGGCATTAACAGCAGCTATGATCGCACGTGGTGGTTCACAAACAAAGAGCTACAAAGAAATTCAAAAAGCACTTTATCCAATTGCAGGTAGCTTTGGCTATCAGTTAGATAAAGAGATGATTTCTTTACGTGGCCGTGTACACAAAGATAACGCTGAGCAGTGGTATGCACTCGTTAGTGATCAATTGTTAAACCCAGGCTTCAGAGAAGATGACTTTAAACGTCTTAAGAAAGAGCTAATTGACGGTATCAAAGCAGGCTTGAAGTCTTCAAATGATGAAGAACTCGGTAAAGAAGTGCTTTATCATGAGCTATACGAAGGTCATCCTTATGAAAGTTATAACTTAGGTGATTTGTCAGATCTTGAAGCGTTAACGCTAGATGACGTTAAAGCATTCTACGCATCACAGTTCACTCAAGCTAAGTTAAATCTAGGCATTACAGGTGATTTAGACAATGATGTAAAAGCGCTAATGTTGAATGATTTAGCACGCCTGCCGAAAGGTGATGAAGCACGTTTAAGTATTCCTGATGCACCTAAACTAGCAGGTCGCCATGCGACGATTGTTGAGAAGAATGCTAAATCTACAGCAGTATCATTTGGTTTCCCAATCGACACAATCCGTAGCTCTAAAGACTGGACTGCACTTTGGCTAGTTCGCTCTTACTTTGGTGAGCACAGAAGTTCAAACAGCTTCTTATATCAGAGAATTCGTCAGGTGCGTGGTATGAACTATGGTGACTATGCGTATATTGAGTACTTTCCACGTGGTATGTTCCAGACTAAGCCAGATGCGAATTTAGGCCGTTCAGAGCAAATTTTTCAAGTGTGGTTACGTCCACTTCGCTCAAACAATGATGCACATTTCGCAACGCGCGTTGCTCTGTTTGAATTAGACAAGCTAATTAAAGATGGCATGACTGAAGCGGACTTTAATGCAACACGTAACTTCTTGAGCAATTTTGTGCCTCAGCTAGTGGCAAGTCAAGACCGTCAGTTAGGTTATGCGCTTGATAGCGAATTCTACAATACAGAAAGTTTTGTTGAGTACGTTCGAAAACAACTTGCTTCACTGACAGTAGAAGATGTGAACCGCGTTATTCGTGAAAACCTGCAAACTGACGATCTGCATTATGTATTCATCACAGGTGACGGTAAAGACATGCAAAAACGTCTGTCAAAAGAAACGGTTTCACCACTTAAGTACAACTCAGATAAGCCTGCAACACTTACCAATGAAGATAAACAAATTGAAAGCTATAAGCTGAATATTCCTGCGAAAAACATTGAAGTGTTAGATGTAGAGAAGGTATTTGAGTAATTAAATATTTACTCTGTCGCAGCAAATATTGTGACAGCGACAAAAAAGCCGCTCATTGAGCGGTTTTTTTATAAATTGAATTAGTGCTGTCAGGCTTGTTTGATAGGTGTGACATTTTCATCAGCATCGCTATCATTCACATCAGCATCTTTCTTTGACTTTTTTGCAGGTGTACTCGGTTTTGAACCTTTGAGTACATTTATAAAGTCATCTTTTTGTTTCGCCATTTCTAATGCCAATGACTCAACTTGTTGCTCACTCAGCGGCACATCCACTTTACCTAGCATCTCTTCTAAAGACTCAGCAACATCAAGCATTTTGTCGTAAGCATCAGCCTCTTTTTTGCTGGTAAAGGTCATGCGCTCGACTCCATTTCTTTCTACCACATACTTAACAACAACAGCCATGATACACTCCCAATTGCACTGTTTTTTTATACAGTAATCTTTTAAGGCTTATTTTGCAAGCTATTAAGTCAATATTAATACTTTAGTTATATCGATAGCTATTAAGTTTGACTTTCATGTAATTGTCATCTTTATTTAACAATACTCGTATGAGTAATTTGGGTAAGGAGTTCTACCCATCATTTATTAGATTTCAAGGATTTTCCAGGAGGGAAATATGATCAAAGCATTACTTTTAGTTACTAGTTTGTCTATTGCACCAACTGTATTAGCAGAATCTGCACAGCAACAAGCGTCACCAGAAATTCAATCTGAAATTCATCAGATAATTAATATTAATAAAGCTTCTCTTGAAGAGCTTGTAAAACTACCTGGGATTGGAAAAGGCAAGGCGAGGGCCATTGTTAGTTTCCGCAAGCAGAATGGACCTTTTGACGACCTCAACTCCTTACTGGCTGTTAAGGGGGTTGGTAAAAGCATCGTCACGAAGTTAGAAGGAAAGGTAAAGTTTTAGATTAAAAACTCTCAGGTGAAAAACTAAAAAGGGGCAAAAATGCCCTTTTTTAATTTTGATTCTGCTTTTCAAACTCCGCAATGGCATCGCTCAGTTTGCTTTTAGTAAACACAATTTCCAGCGGTGTAGTGAGCAGAGGATATAAGATACCTGCCAACAACAAAGGAGGTAGTAAATACCAGCCTTCAAAATAAGCCAAAGTAATAAAAAACGGCATCAAGATGGCGAGCTTACAGCAGCCTAATAAAACTTTTTCAGGTGCTTCTAAGTGATTTAAAGCAATGGCGATGATTTGTTGCTTATCACGAAGCTTGTACGGTTTTAACTGCTCAATATTGCGAAGATTAAAATGCATTATAAGTTTACTTTTTTACTAAAGACCAAAGAATAAAAGGTAAAACAACTAAGAAACTAATCGCATATAATGCGAAAATCACTTCCAACCAACCAGGCATGCTTAAACCGACAAACTGCCAGTCTATGCTGCCACAATCACCGGTTGCAGCAAAGAATGTCGGGATCCACTCATGTAGTGGCATAAATTCAGGGAAGTTAGGAACAATATCGCAAGTAAACGCAAATGGATCAGTTGTGGTTTGCATATTTAAATGCTCTTTTGCCAACATATAACCCCAAATACTACTTACGCCCCATGTTGCAGCGCCAATGCCACGAAAAACCTTGTTACTTGGAGAAATAAAACCAATAAGGCCAGCTATAAATACACCCAATACAGCCGTTCTTTGATAAATACACATGATACAAGGCTCTAAGCCCATTGCGTATTGAAAGTATAAAGCGGTGACTTCTAGTAAAAATGCAGTCAGTGCCAACAGGCCCCATGCTCTTCTCGAGGTGGGAAGGGTGTTCAACCAGTTCATAAAATTCTCTTGTTGTTATATTAAGTTAGCTTTTAGATAACTTGCATTACAAATAGATTCAATTTTCAGATTAAGTGAACCTAAATGCTGCTAAATGATTTATGTTGTTGGTATTATGCTGACAGAGGTTTCAAGCTGCAAGGATTAACGCTAGTTGGTTAATTTTACTTAACTCAATGGACAAAAAATGAATTATATGGTTAGTGCCATTTAGCTTGAGAATCTCAGGCAGACTATCTTATCTTTTCCCAGTGAATTAAAAAATGTCACTTTTTAATTTTGTCTCCTAACTTGAGATTTTATCTTACTTTGGCACTAAAACTGAGATTTATTTTAATGGTTGTAACCAGACTATATCAAAAGTGTTTTGGATTGGTGTTGTACTAAATTATGCAGATGAGCATCCTACGTTTTTTTGCTGACCAAGGTCAATAGTTTTAACATACTTGTGCGCGGCTAATTGCTGATTGAATTTTTATATACAAGTAAAGCCTCTAAGCATTTGCATGGGCCGATTTATAAATATTAAGGCATGAATGTGAGTGTCGGAATGAAGTGGAACAAATCACTGGGATGCTGCTTTATGATGGTTCTCATTTTATGCAAGTACTTGAAGGTGACGAAACCAAAGTGCTCGCTTTATTCGAGCAAATAAAAATCTGACTCTCGCCACAACAATGTTGAAGCTTTAATCAACAACCCACTAGATAAGCGTAATTTCAATGATTGGGCAATGGGTTAATCAAGTATGATGAAAAAGCGCAGCTACAGACCGTAACTGAATTAAAAAACAAACGCAAAAGACCACTTAGTTATGAATTACTGTATGCATTTGCCTATCATGAGATTGAAGTTGAAGATAATATACCCAAAAACAGGTTGCTTCTTAAGTATTTTATGGTTGAAGAAGTTGCCGATTCGGTTTAATTGCATCGCTTATAACGGCATATTTGATTCTCACTATTTCCACTTGAGTGATATCCAAACAGCTGCTTTGGCTTCTGCAGTGATAGGCGCTTGTTCAATGGTAATATCAACAGTAGCGGGATCAGAAAATGCACCTTCGTTGTCCTGAATGCGGTATGTAAAGCTATCCGAACCTGAACTCTCTCCAGTATGGGTATAGTTAATTGAGTTATCGGTATTAACAGTAACATTGCCAAAATTCGGAAGGGAAATAACTTCCACAGAAATAATTGTGCCATCTAAATCGGTGTCATTGTCCAGCACATTGATATTTATGTTACCCATGATGAACAATGAGGCTGTGTCTGACAATGCTATAGGGGCACTATTTGGCTGCTCTATGGTGATCTCAACTGTTGCAGGGTCAGAAAATGCACCATCATTATCTTGTACGCGGTAAGTAAAGCTATCTGAGCCAGCACTTTCACCCATATGGGTATAGCTAATGGAATTATCAGTATTTACTGTTACATTGCCATGATTAGGTGATTTGAGAATTTCTACAAGAGTAATAGTGCCATCTTGATCTGTATCATTGTCGAGTACACTAATATTTACATTACCCATAATGAATAATAAAGCTGTATCTGACATTGCTACAGGAGGACTATTGGGCTGCTCTATGGTGACTTCTATAATCGCAGGATCTGAATATGCACCATCATTATCTTGTATTCTGTAAGTGAAGCTATCTGCCCCTACACCGGCACCAGTATGACTGTAGTTGATGGTGTTGTTTGTATTTAGTGTGGCATTACCATGACTCGGTAGTGAGATAATTTCAACCAACTCAATTGTACCATCGGTATCACTGTCATTGACTAGCACATTAATATCTATGCTTTGACCGATAGTAATCAATACCCTGTCTGTAATTGCAGTTGGCTGAATATTGGGCTGTTCAATGGTAATAGATACTGTCGCAAAATCAGAAAACGCACCGTCATTATCTTGAATACGATATGTGAAACTATCAGAACCTGCACTTTCACCCATATGGGTATAATTGATTGAGTTATCTGAATTTATTGTGATATTGCCAAAGTTGGGAGAAGAAATAATCTCAACTGATTCAATTGTGCCGTCTTGATCACTGTCATTTGCCAGCACATTAATATTTACATTGCCCATAATTGAAACCGTCACAGTGTCGGACACGGCAACGGGCGCAACATTCGGTGCATCGATTGTGAGAGATACCGTGGCGGTATTTGAGAAGGCGCCTTCATTGTCTTGCACACGGT
>CAYZOE010000062.1:0-11366 GCA_964479805.1 uncultured Pseudoalteromonas sp.
GGCAGAGCCGTCAGATTTACAGTCTGATCCCTTTGGCCGCTCGGGAACCCCTCCAAGTTGCAATGTGTTGTTATGGTGGAGGGAGCTGGATTCGAACCAGCGAAGGCAGAGCCGTCAGATTTACAGTCTGATCCCTTTGGCCGCTCGGGAACCCCTCCTAAACAACGGCGCTGATAATAACAAAGTTTTTTATTAAGTAAAGAAAACAGCTAAAGAAAATTAAAAAAATGCCGATAAAAATATAACTTTATAAATAACCGGTGAAACTCTATGCAATTAGAGCGCATTTTAAACAAGGAGCACCAGCTCGGTGACACGCTATCAAAAAGCGTGGCACAAGAACGTCGTGCTGACTTCGCGCTTTGCTTGGCTATGCTTTCACCAAATGCACTCGACTTCAGTGAATTTCATTTACCAGAATCAGAATTAATCGAATCAGATAAGAGCGAAGAGGCGTTAAGAAAAGAACTACAAATTGGTCCTCAGCAACAAATGGCTCCCAACACTTATGATTTGACCATAGGTGAAAATAACAGCGGTTTACTTCATGAGCAAGGCCTTACAGAATTAAGGCTAAGAAATTGTCTTTCGCCGGAACCTTTTCATATAAGAGATGATAAGCAGCACATTGAGTTGGCGATTATTGATAATTGTGAACCCACAGTGCAGGCAAAAATTTTTGCTCAAAGGACTGGAGAGTTAGAGACAGATAAACCCAAAATAGACGCTGCGGGCTTTTATGACCAATTAGCCAGCGGAGTGATGCAGCAGGCGGTTCAGTTGTCCGCCTAATGCGAGATAATATTTAATTAATTTGAGTTCGGTCTAGATTATCTGGAGTGACACTTTTTAAATTTTTTGCCACTGTCACAAGGACAGAGAGCATTTCTAGATACTTTTAACTCAGGCACATCATACAATTGACCATCTAAGTAACGCCATGCCCCATCTTCTTTAATAAATCTGGAAAGCTCATGTATTTGGTAATGTTTTCCGTCTGCCAAGTAATGTGCTTTAAACTCTACATAATCAAATTCAGGCTCATTTTTTGTTGCGATGATCTCGAGCTTGATAAAGTTGGCAAATGAAGCGAAAGCCTTGATGTCTTCAAGGCTGTGATTACTTTGCTCAGATTTCGCATATGTCTCAAGTATATATTGTGCGTTGTTAGTTGCATAAGCACTGTAGCGAGAGCGCATAAGCAGCTCTGCTGTGTCGGGTAACTTTTGCTTTGTAATGAATACACTGCAGCATGAATCATAAGGTTGAGTGTTAGAACAGTAACACATAAGAAAATCTTTTATTAACTTGCTATACGCTCTATTGTACACGCTTTACAGTCAGTTTCAGTAAAACAGTAAAGCGAGATATCAGTTTGGCTCAAATGCATCTGAGAAAGCTGTTCACCATTGGTAACACCGGTCCATGTAATAACCGCTGCAAAATTGCCATTATTTAGTGCTGAATTAAGTACGTATTCTAAATCTACGATGTGTTTTTTTCGGATCACTAATAATTTACTTGAGTCTATCGAACTGGCCTCGAGCATATCTTTATTTGGAATATGGTCAGGTGCTATTAATAGTGTCCAACCCTGTTTGTGGTTACATTGGTGAATGATTTTAAGCAGTTCAAGACTGGCACAAATTTCATCAGGAGTTTCAACAAAGTTAACGGCTTTGGCGGCATCTACTTTTTTTACTGAGCTTGGTAAAACTGTGGTTGTCTGTAACATAATCATCTCACTGGTTGTTTATACAGTATTTATATACAGTAGTTTATACAGTGTTTCATTGCAAGCAGAAATGTTACTTTTTAATCAATGTAAATTTGGCATATTAAGTAAATCAAATAAATTCAGTTGCTTAGTTTTTTTGTGTGTTTGGCGTTATATAGATGTAGTAGTTTCATACAGTAGTTTCATACAGTAGTTTTGTAGTAAAAGCTGCATAAAACTACTGTATAGACAAACTCAATTAGACTGGAATTGTAACTGATGAATTTGCTCGTATAAGGTGGCAGCGTAGCACTGCGCATCTTTGATTCTTTTTGTTGTTAAATGCGGTTTAATTTGTTCTATCACTGCGTTTGCAGCATCTACACCTTGGCTTTGAGCAAGTGATAACCAAGCCATGGCATGGAATGCACTTTGTGGCACTCCCTGACCTTTTATGAACATCAATCCTAAATAAAACTGTGCTTTATTATCTCCAGACATAGCAGCCATGCGTAGCCACTTTGTTGCCAGCGGATAGGATTTTTCTTGTAGGTAGTACAACCCTTTTTTAAATGCAGTGACAGAGTCATGTTCTGTGGGATAGCGTAGTTCACCATTTGGAGGTGTTGTAACGAACTCAAGCACATTAAATAGTTGTTGCTCTAAGTCATGATGCGCCGCGCTATTATCTGGCGATTTATCCATACTCTACCTATTTTTGAAATGCCTAATATTATTGTAGTCAAAACTTTTTGACTGTGTTGGCCATAAATTTAGTTATGCTAAATTCTTGCCACGTAATGAGCTAATTATATATTTTTAATGCCATTATGCAGTTTTTTTTTTAACGCTTGCAGCGATGAGATGCCTTTATTATTTTCATAAAATACTAAATCGCCCTTATTTTCTTTTCTGTCATAACAATTTTAATCACTGGTATTAACCGCTAGAATAGCGCCGCTTTAATAAGAATTATAAATTTCTTTTAACTTTTACCAATGGAAACATCTATGCTCGAAAAGCTATTCTCTATCAAGCATCAAGGCTCTAGTGTGAAAACTGAGTTAATTGCTGGACTCACTACTTTTCTCACTATGGTTTACATCGTCTTTGTAAACCCTGCAATGCTAGCGCAAACAGGTATGGACTTTGGTGCGGCATTTGTTGCTACATGTATTGCAGCGGCAATAGGTTGCTTCATTATGGGCTTTTGGGCAAATTATCCCCTTGCACTTGCTCCAGGTATGGGGTTGAACGCCTTCTTCACTTATGGCGTTGTTTTAGGCATGGGTTATAGCTGGCAGTCAGCATTGGGGGCAGTGTTTTTATCTGGCTGTATCTTTTTTATTCTAAGTTTATTTAAGGTAAGAGAATGGATTATTAATGCGATCCCATTGGTACTGAAGCAAGCGATTGCTACGGGAATTGGGGCGTTTTTAGCGTTAATTGCGCTCAAAAATGCCCAGATAATTGTCGCAAGTCCTGCAACGCTTGTTCAATTAGGCGATATAACCAGTGCAGGCCCATTGCTGGCAATTTTAAGTTTCTTTGTGATCGCAGCATTAATGTTTAGAGATGTAAAAAGTGGCGTTCTGATCAGTATCTTTTTAGTAACGATTGCTGCATGGGTATTAGACCTTATTGAGTATCAGGGGATCGTGTCTTTGCCGCCAAGTATCGCGCCGACAATTATGCAATTAGACATAGCTGGTGCACTAGAGCTTTCAATGCTAAGTGTTGTATTTGCATTCTTATTTGTAGACTTATTTGATACTTCTGGCACTTTGGTCGCAGTAACGCAAAAAGCTGGCTTAGCAGACGAACAGGGTCGAATGCCACGTTTGGGGCGCGCACTTTCTGCAGACAGCACGGCAACAATCGCAGGTTCTATGTTAGGTACTTCAACAACGACATCTTATATTGAATCTGTATCAGGCGTGTCAGTGGGAGGCAAAACGGGTTTAACTGCCGTTGTTGTCGGCGTATGTTTTTTGCTAATGACCTTCTTTGCGCCTTTGGCAAAAATGATCCCAGCTTATGCCACTGCTGGGGCTATTTTATACGTTGCGGTACTTATGTTGCAAAATTTAAAGTTAGTTAATTGGGATGATATGACAGATGCGATCCCAGTGAGCGTTGTGTTATTGATGACACCACTTACTTTTTCAATTGCACATGGTATCGCTTTGGGGTTTATTGCTTACACAGCAGTGAAGTTTGTATGTGGTAAGAAAGATGAAATCACGATTAGTGTTTGGGTATTAACTGCATTATTTTTGGTAAAGTTTGCTCTGGGCTAATTGGTGAAATTTGATGCCGAAGAAAAGTGTTACCACTTTTTCTTCGGTGCAAATAAAACATCTAAGTCGTCTTGCTCTTGTTCTTTTTTCTGTTTCACAGATGACTCATTAGACGCTTTTAACTCATTACTGATTTCGTTTAGGTATGCTTCTAACTGTTGTTTTTTATTGGTTACATATTCGTCAGAATAAGTAACTGCACAAATAGTTGCATAGGCCTTTTCAAAATATTGGCGTGCTGATCCGACCATATTTGCTGCCCTTGCTGCAACTCCGCGTTTGATTTGGCTTTCAACATTTATTTTAAGCTGCAGTTTTTCAAGCCTTCTATCTTCGGCAACAAACTTTTGAGTATCTACTTTACCTTTTGAGTGCTCTGAACGAAGTACACTTCTTAACTTTTTAATACCCTGAACAAGAGTAATGAGTTGTTTATCACTATCAGGTAAATTTAAATTTTCTGAATTATTAATATTTTCTGGTGAAGAGTTCATTCGCTCTTTTGACTCATGAAGACGATTCTTCAACTCTCTAGAGGTCGGCGAAAGATCCACCATAGTTGAAAGCGCATCATGAACTCGGCGTTGTAGCACTTGGATCATGACCTCAGACATTGGAATGTTGCTGCTGTTAACAATGACGTCTTCAGATTCTTCAATTATACGTTTTTGTTTAGCAAGCTCTTTTCGACGCTCAGCTTCTTGCTTCTCTTTATGCTGTTGAATTGCACTGACCCATACGGCAATGATGATCAAAGCAATAATAAGCATAATAATAATCGAAACAAACATAGCAACTTCTCAATAATTAAAGTTTTCAAACCGTTTTTATCTTACATGAAATAATTCTTTACTGAATAGGTCAACACGATAATCTGATAAAAAATACATTTATTTCATAGCTTTTTATTATAGTTTAAGAAATAAATTCTGTTCAGCTATAAACAAATTTAGCAATTGCTACCTGAACGAGAGTAAATATGCTAGCCTTAGTAGACTAGGGCAAAATGCAGTATGGCTCAATAATGATGCCGTTGCTCGTGAAAAACTAAAACAATAAAAATATTATGAAATTACAACAATTAAAATATATTGTAGAAGTCCTCAATCACAATTTAAATGTATCGGCGACAGCTGAAAGCCTGTACACATCTCAGCCTGGTATTTCTAAACAAGTTCGAATGCTAGAAGATGAGCTCGGCGTTCAAATTTTTGGCCGTAGTGGTAAACACCTTACGCATGTAACTCCTGCAGGTAATGAAATAATCAATATCGCCAGAGAAATTCTATCTAAAGTAGAAGGGATCAAAGCGGTTGCGAATGAACATACCTTACCAGATCAGGGCAAATTGAATATTGCTACGACTCACACTCAAGCTCGTTATGCATTGCCAGGTGTGATTCAAGGCTTTATGCAGAAGTATCCATCGGTTTCTCTTCATATGCATCAAGGCACACCGCAACAAATTTCGGATGCTGCAGCCCGTGGTGACGCTGACTTTGCAATCGCAACTGAAGCATTGCATCTTTATAGTGATTTAGTCATGTTGCCATGTTATCACTGGAACAGAAGCATCGTGGTAACTAAAGACCACCCACTTGCAAAGCTAGGTAAAAATATATCAGTTCAAGATATCGCGAAATATCCATTGATTACATATGTATTTGGTTTTACTGGACGTTCAGAACTTGATAAGGCGTTTAACGCCCATGGTCTTGAACCACATATTGTATTCACCGCCACTGATGCTGATGTTATTAAGACTTATGTTCGCCTGGGCTTAGGTGTAGGTGTGTTAGCAACTATGGCAATCGATACACAAACTGATGACGATTTAGTGTGTATTGATGCAAGTCATTTATTCGAAGCGAGCACAACCAAAATTGGCTTTAGAAAAGGCAGTTTCTTACGTGGTTATATGTACGACTTTATTGAACGCTTTGCGCCTCATTTGACTAAAGAGCTAGTCGAAAAAGCAAGTTTACTGCGTAATCAAGACGATGTTGATGAGTTATTCAGAGAAATTAAGTTACCAGTTAAATAAATATAAACACTAATAGAAAAGGCTGCAATTGCAGCCTTTTTTTGACTATTGTTATACCAATCATCTTAATTAAAATGATTAAGTATTATTGAAGCTTTGTATTGTTTTTAACACTCGATAATATTAACCGCAAGTCCACCACGAGCAGTCTCTTTGTATTTGGTTTTCATATCGTTACCCGTATCCAACATGGTTTTGATGACTTTATCTAACGATACTTTCTGGTCACCCGTACCACGCATAGCAAGACGCGAGGCATTGATGGCTTTTACAGCACCCATAGCGTTACGTTCAATACAAGGAACTTGCACTAAACCACCAACAGGGTCGCATGTTAAACCTAAGTTATGTTCCATGCCGATTTCTGCTGCGTTTTCAACGTGCACAACATTGCCACCCATAATTTCAGTGAGTGCACCTGCAGCCATTGAGCAAGCAACACCAACTTCACCTTGGCAACCAACCTCAGCACCAGAGATTGACGCATTCTTTTTATAAAGGATACCAATCGCTGCCGCGGTCAATAAATAACGCGTTGCAATTTCAGTATCGACTTCTTTGATAAACGTATGATAGTACATTAATACTGCCGGTAAGATCCCCGCCGCACCATTTGTAGGTGCTGTTACGACACGGCCGCCAGCAGCATTTTCTTCGTTTACGGCTAGAGCGAATAAATCAACCCAGTCCATTGCACGCAATGGGTCGTTGTTATTTTCAACGTTAAGCTTTAAATATAAGCTCGGTGCACGACGTCTCACTTTTAAGCCGCCTGGTAAAATACCCTCTGTACGCATACCACGCTCAATGCATGCTTTCATAACACTCCAGATATTAAAAAGTTCGCCTTTAATATCTTTTTCTGCACGAAGTGTTTTTTCGTTTGCCATCATAAGAGATGACACACTTAAGCCTGTCTCTTTACACATATCCAATAATTCTTGAGCATTATTGAAAGGGTAAGGCGCTGGGTTTTCTTCACGAATATCGAGTGCTGCTTGTTTTTCTTGTTCGAACTGCTCTTCTGTAACAATAAAGCCACCACCGATAGAGTAGTAAACTTGGCTGTGAATTAACTCTTCACCTGAGAAAGCGAAGATTTCCATGGCATTTGAATGCTTAGGTAAGGTTTTACGACGGTGGAAAACAATCGCGCCTTGCTTTGGAAAGTCCGCTTTATGGGTTTTATCTAAGTAGATAACTTGTTCGCGTTCGATGGTGTCCAAGATTTCAGGGACAGCATCGGCATCTATGGTTTCAGGGTCATGGCCTGCTAACCCTAAAATCACGGCTTTACCTGAGCCGTGGCCAATACCAGTTTGACCAAGAGACCCATACAGCTCTACTTTGACAGAAGTCACCTTGTCGATTAATTGTTTTTCTTGTAAATCTTTTACATAAAGACGTGAAGCGCGCATTGGGCCGACCGTATGTGACGACGACGGGCCAATCCCGATACTGAACATATCAAATGCACTAATCATAATCTTCTACTCAACATTGCCTTTGAACGGACGCACATCATAACGTTAAAGTATTTCAATGTAACTATTTTGCGCTAGTTGAGTGGTGGTTAGTTGACCAGTTGAGCAAAGTTTTTAACCAATTTAGCTGTCGCGCCCCATAGTAAGCCATGTTCGGTTGGAAAAATATCGAATTTTCGTGCTTTACCGCCTAATTGCACTTCGATTGAGCGCCAATTCTCTTCGTCAAATAAACGCTCGAGTGAAATTGTAAATACCCGTTCCACCTCATCACTGTCAGTGTGCCATGAAGCGCGAGATTGCAGTGTTGCGACAATAGGTGAAATGGTAAAGCCTGTTAAGGTGTTATGAATGGGTAATTGACCGATAGAATTGATATGGCTTGGACAAATACCTAGCTCTTCATTGGTTTCACGTATTGCAGTGGCCTGCAATGAGGGGTCAAAATGCTCAAACTTTCCACCTGGAAAGCAAATTTGGCTTGGATGGTGTTTTAAGTAAGCAGCGCGTTTGCAGAACAATAAAGCGGCTTTGTTGTCTACTTCAAGCAAAGGTAATAAAACAGCGCTTGCTCTGGTATTTTTAAAGTGAACTGAGTCTATGAGAGGCGCACTGAGGTTAAATTTACATAAGATTTCAGATAACTTCATTTGCTCCTCCCGAATTTTGCCTAGCTATTACTTAGTATAGGTAATATTTTCTTTACCTTGTCTAAAGTTTCTTGGTATTCCAATGCAGCTTTTGAATCAGCAACGATACCGCCGCCAGCCCAGCAATGAATTTTATCTTCATTGCATACTAAAGTACGAATGGTGATTGACGTGTCCATCTTGCCACACGCGCTGATATAACCGATAGAGCCACAATAAACGCTACGGCGGTGAGGTTCGAGCTCTTCGATAATTTCCATGGCACGAATTTTGGGAGCCCCCGTGATTGAACCGCCAGGAAAAGCCGCCTCTAGTTGGTCAATGGCTGTTTTACCTTTAGCTAACTCACTCTGAACGGTGCTAACTAAATGATGAACAGCAGGGAAGCTTTCGATATCGAATAGTTTAGGCACTGTCACAGTCCCAGGTTTGGCCACTTTTCCTAAATCGTTACGGAGTAGGTCAACGATCATCACATTCTCAGCGCGATCTTTAGGACTATTTTGCAGAATGTCGGCTTGTTTGTTATCAGCAGTTGCTTCTTTTAACCTAGGGAGTGTGCCTTTAATTGGCTTCGTTTCAACTTTGCCATCTTTAACTAGAATAAATCGTTCAGGCGATACCGATAAAATAGAGCCTTGTGGGTGATTTATAAAAGCAGCAAAAGGCGCTTTGTTGTGTGCTCTGAGAGTTTTATAGGCTGCCCAAGGGGTGCCATTAAATTTTGCACTAAATCGTTGAGCTAAATTAATTTGATAACAATCGCCGCTTTTTAAATAAGCTTGAATTTTATCAAACTGTTTTTCATACGCGCTTTTATCAAAATTCGATTGCCACTCGGAAGTGAGCTTAAATGGATCCGGATTTGCAGATTGTGACTTAATTGCCGCTAAATACGTGTCAAGGCGATCAAAGTTTGGCTGAGAAACATAAAACCACTCTGATGTTTGGTTATCAAAAATCAAAGCATCTAAATATAAACCCGCACTCATGTCAGGCATATTAATGTCTTCGGTTGCCAGCTCGGGCATTGATTCAATATAACGTCCCAAGTCGTAACCGAAGTAACCTAACCATCCACCTGTGAATGGTAAATTTCCAGCGGCTTGTTTGCCTGATAAATCACTTAACAGTGATTGCATAACGGCAAAACAACTTTGCGTTTGCTGTTTGCCATCTAAAAATACTTGCCTATTTTTTGCTTCGACAAGGTGTTTTGGCTCAAAACTGATTATGTCGTAACGGCTATTTTCGTGTTGAGCGTTACTTGAATCTAATAAAACTGCGTGAGGAAAATGGGCGAATTGCTCAAAAACTAACTCAGTAGGTAGCTTTATGTCTAACTTTTTACAATTGATTTGCTCATTTATCATTTACTTGAACCTGAAAACTAGCCCGAAACGGGCGAGGAGGGTATCATATTTGCCAGTTTTACAATAGTGATGCTCAATACCAATTGAATTAAGAATTAGATCATTCTAACGTGCTAAATGATTCATTAGAGTCGTTGAAAAATATTTGTATAGAACCACTATGCATAATTATTTTCGCCTAGTTATTGAACCATTACCGTTAACCGATTATCGGAAAACCCATTATCTGTCGTTATAATTGAGCAAAACTCTAATACAATTGTTAAAATCACTCAAAACCGTCAACATTTTAAAGACGTAAGCTATATTTGACTTACGATTATTAAGGAACCGTCATGAGTACTATCCGTCAACAAGACTTCATCGACAGCATTGAAGATGCATTGCAGTATATTTCTTATTACCATCCACTCGATTTCGTTCAAGCGCTAGAAAAGGCTTACCACAAAGAAGAAAGCAAAGCGGCTAAAGATGCGATTGCTCAGATCTTAATTAACTCTCGTATGTCTGCTGAAGGCAAGCGTCCACTGTGCCAAGACACAGGTATCGTAACATGTTTCGTTAAAGTAGGTATGGATGTTAAGTGGGATAAAACAGATTTAACTGTTCAGCAAATGGTTGATGAAGGTACACGTCGCGCTTATAACAGCCCTGACAACCCACTTCGTGCATCAATTGTTGCCGATCCTGCTGGCGCACGTAAAAACACCAAAGATAACACGCCATCAGTAGTACACATTGACATGGTACCAGGCGCTGAAGTTGAAGTGATGATCGCAGCGAAAGGCGGCGGCTCAGAAAACAAAACTAAAATGGTTATGCTTAACCCATCTGATGATGTTGCTGCTTGGGTTGAGAAAACACTGCCTACTATGGGCGCCGGCTGGTGTCCACCGGGCATGCTAGGTATAGGTATTGGCGGTACGGCTGAAAAAGCAGCTGTACTAGCGAAAGAGTCACTGATGGATCCGGTTGATATTCACGAACTAATCGAGCGTGGTGCAGAAACAGCTGAAGAAAAGCTACGTTTAGACATCTTCGAACGTGCTAACAAGTTAGGTATTGGTGCACAAGGCCTTGGTGGTTTAACAACGGTTGTTGATATTAAAATCAAAACAGCACCAACACACGCTGCATCTAAGCCAGTTGTAATGATCCCTAACTGTGCAGCAACACGTCACGTACATTTCACGCTAGACGGTTCAGGTCCAGCTGATCTTAAAGCACCTAAAGTTGAAGATTGGCCAGAGCTGACGTTTGAAGTGGGTGAAGACACACGTCGCGTAAACTTAGACACACTAACGAAAGAAGACACACTAGATTGGAAGATGGGTGAAACCGTGCTTCTTTCAGGTAAAATCTTAACAGGTCGTGATGCAGCGCATAAGCGTCTTCAAGACATGATCTTGTCAGGTGAAGGCTTACCTGAAGGTGTAGATTTCGAGAACAAGTTTATCTACTACGTAGGTCCTGTTGATGCAGTAGGCGACGAAGCTGTAGGCCCTGCAGGTCCAACTACAGCAACGCGTATGGATAAGTTCACCGATCTAATGCTTGAAAACACTGGTATCGTGGGCATGATCGGTAAAGCTGAGCGTGGTCCAGCGACAGTTGAATCTATCAAGCAAAACAAATCAATCTACTTAATGGCAGTAGGTGGTGCAGCTTACCTAGTATCTAAAGCAATCAAGAAAGCGCGCGTAGTAGCGTTCGAAGATTTAGGTATGGAAGCAATCTACGAGTTTGAAGTAGAAGATATGCCAGTAACAGTTGCAGTAGACAGCGATGGTAACAACGC
>CAYZOE010000062.1:11466-28301 GCA_964479805.1 uncultured Pseudoalteromonas sp.
AAATTCTTCAAATTCAAACTTGAAAACCAATTGATTAACTGTAATGATAATGATTATCAATTGTGATTTTGAAATCGGTTCATATGTGTTTGAAAGAAACTATTGCTTGTTACACACCTTGTTTAAAAACCCACTGTCGAAGACCTCAATTAGAAGCACCTGTTTTGGTATCTCAATATATTGAGGGCAGTTTGGCATTAGCAAAATGGTACGGCAGCAGTCATTGCACATTGTTACAAGAACTGTATTTAAAAAGAGTATTCAATGAGTTACTCAATAAAATTGCTGATCCACTAGTACATGAGTCAATCAGAAAGCAATGTTTTGAGCAGCTATATAAGCCTCTTCTCGCTTTGAAGCGATTCTACAAACAGCAGCAAGCCGATAAACAAAAATATTTGGCGCTGGAGCTTGAAGCAAGAGTTCTGTGTCGTGAATTTAATCCATTTTTATAGGAGTCAAAGATGACTACATTTCGCCAAGAATCAGACAGCATGGGTGTATTAGATGTGCCTGAAGCCGCACTTTATAAAGCGCAAACCCAGCGTGCAGTCAATAACTTTACAGTTAGCAAGTTAACTATGCCGCAAGAGTTTATTCGAGCACTTGCTTACATTAAACAAGCGGCGGCCGAGGCAAATGCAGAGCTAGGGCATCTTTCACAAGATAAAGCACAGGCGATTGCCAAAGCAGCGCAAAGTATTATTGAAGGTGAGCACTTAGACCAATTCCCGGTTGATGTGTTTCAAACAGGCTCAGGTACAAGCTCAAATATGAATGCCAATGAAGTGATCGCGACGCTCGCAACACAGCAAAGTGGTATTCAGATCCACCCTAATGACGACGTAAATATGGGTCAAAGCTCAAATGACGTGATCCCAACCGCTATTCACGTCAGTAGTGCGGTTGCTGTAGTTTATGAGCTATTACCTGCACTAAAACACCTATCACAAGTTATAGAGCAAAAATCTAAACAAGTAGGCCATGTGGTTAAAACGGGCCGTACACACTTAATGGATGCAATGCCTGTTACATTTGCGCAAACCTTAGGTGGTTGGCAGCATCAAATTGACTGTGCTTATCAGGGGATTTTAAGTAGTGTAGAAAGAGTCTACGAACTTGCACAAGGTGGCACGGCAGTAGGCACGGGTGTAAATGCCGATGCACAATTTGCTAAGGTCTTCACACAATATTTAAGTACAAATATTGGAATTCGTTTTAAACCAAGTAGTAATCATTTTTATCACATTGGTTCGCAAGACGCGATTGTAGGCCTTTCAGGACAATTAAAAGCAATGGCTGTGGCAAATATGAAAATTGCCAATGACTTACGTTGGATGAACTCAGGCCCACTGGCAGGTCTCGCTGAGATTGAACTAGAAGCGTTACAGCCAGGCTCTTCAATCATGCCTGGTAAAGTAAACCCGGTTATACCTGAAGCTGCAGCCATGGTCAGTGCACAAGTGATTGGTAATGACACGACAATTTCGGTAGCGGGTCAATCAGGTAACTTTGAACTCAATGTCATGCTGCCTGTGATTGCGCATAACATCATTGAAAGTATCGATATTTTGGCAAATGTCAGTCGACTCCTCGCCGATAAAGCGATTGCAACATTCAATGTGAACGAAGAAAACGTCAATAAAGCACTCGCAAAAAATCCTATTCTAGTGACGGCTCTCAACCCAATCATAGGTTATGAAAAAGCGGCATTTATTGCCAAAACAGCTTATAAAGAAGGCCGCCCAATAGTTGACGTGGCGAGCGAGCATACCGATTTATCTGTGAATGAACTCAAAGAATTATTGAACCCAGAAAAGCTGACTAAAGGCGGTTTGTAAATTAAAACTTCTATCGTCTAGCAACTCTTAACTTTTAAAAGGTGAAACATATTTGTTTCACCTTTTTTGATCTGTAAATCAGCTTCTGTAATCTCATGTAATTACCTTTTGTTTACCTTTGGTCTACGTTTTGTTTTCTTGGGAATGTAAACATCGCGTAGAAAACTTAATGGATTGAGTAGTGTTGCGGTGAATCAAATCTTCATTGGCGATTAGCCATAAATTTTATCTGTGAATACGTTAAGGAATTAGGATGACTCACTACAAACTTGGTGCTGGTATTCAGGCAAAAACACTATCTAACAATCAGAGAGTTAAAGTGGCAATTGTTGGGGCTGGTATGTCAGGCCTTTACAGTGCATGGCGCTTACAAAACGAAGCTGGCATCAAAGATATTGCCATACTCGAACGCTCGAACCGAACAGGTGGACGACTAGATTCTGATTTGGTTAATTTCAAAAACCAGCATCATGAACATGGAGAGCCTGAATACATCGAAGTAAAAGAAGAGCAAGGCGGCATGAGGTTCTTATTTGACGATATGGATACACTTATGGCACTTTTCCTATCGCTCGATCTCGAAGATCAGATTGTGCCTTTCCCAATGAATAGTGGCGGTAACAACCGCTTATCGTTTAGAGGTAAGAGCTTCTCTGTTAATGACGCGCAAAAAGAGGACTATGCGATTTGGTCTGAGCTATACAATCTTGCGCCTAGTGAACAAGGCGTCAACCCAAAAGACATAGTCAATGTCGTTTTCAATCGTATTTTAAAAGCAAACCCTCAATTCAAAGCGCGCCCTGAATCAAAAGGGCCTGAGTTTTGGCAAAACTTCCGATTAGACTGTAAATGGAATGGTAAAGCACTAAACCAGTGGACATTATGGGATTTATTCACTGATATGGGTTACAGCCAAGAATGTATTACTATGTTGTATCGTGTATTGGGCTTTAACGGTACATTTTTATCAGGCATGAACGCGGGTGTTGCTTATCAATTACTCGAAGACTTCCCAGCAAATGTACAGTTTAAAACTTTCACACAGGGCTTCAGTACGTTACCAAATGCACTGGTAAAACAAATAGGCAGTGAAAAGATCCATTTAGAAACTTCAGTTGAAGGCATTGAGTTTGATGAGTGCAATCAAGAGTACATCTTAACGTTAAAGCAGGGCCCACACGGAAAAGAGACTAAACTGATTGCCGAAAAGGTGATTTTAGGTCTGCCTCGATTAGCGCTTGAAAAACTTTTTGTGAAATCAAATGCATTTAATAACCTTCCGATTGAAAAGTCAGAACCGCTTTGGAACACATTACAGAGCGCAAGCAATCAGCCGCTATTAAAAATTAACCTTTATTACGACAGTGCTTGGTGGGGAGAAGGTTCAACGGGCAGACCTGCTGTAGAATTTGGTCCTAACTTTGCTGATTTACCTACTGGCTCTGTTTATCCATTTTATGCGGTTGACGAGAAGTTAGCTGCACAATTGATGTATCAAGAGAGTGGTCAAACTGCGTCTAAAGAAACTCAACTAGAGTTAGATAAAGTGGCAAAGGCGAAATATAAAAAACCTGCAGCACTAACTATTTACTGCGATTATGTGAACATCAATTTTTGGAGTGCATTACAGGCATCAGGGCCTAAATATCAACACCCAAATCAGCAAGATTATGTTGAAAGTGTACCCGCTGATATGTACCCAGCTACAACGGCAGTTGTCGAGCAGGCCACTAAATTCTTTAAAGAAATTTTCAACACCCATTATGTTCCAGCGCCAATTCTAACCAGCGCACGTATTTGGCAAGGGTCGGTTAATTTTGATGTGCCTGCCGAGCAACAATTCGGTTATGGCGTGCATCAATGGGCGGTTGGCGCAGACGACCGTCAGGTAATGAAAGACCTTGTTGAGCCTTTACCTAACTTGTTTACTTGCGGTGAAGCATTCTCAGATTATCAAGGATGGGTTGAAGGTGCGCTGCGCTCGACAGATTTAGTCCTTCAGCAAGGCTTTAATCTAAACACCTTTGCGTCGCTACACCCTGATGCGTCAATTGTTATTCGAGAAAAATACAACGCACGTCGTGAATCTCTGATCAATAAATACTTTGATACAGGGTATCGAGAAACGACCGACGTTGACAAAGGTGAGTGTCATATTGAGACACTTCAAACAGTACTAGGCGTCGATTTAACCTACTTCGATAAAGCTTAACAGCTTCCCCAAGACTTAGGGCCTTTTCGGCCCTTTTTTCATTTTGTATTTCTAGGAAAGAAATTATGAATATCACAGAGAATTTTACCGTTGCAGACTACTTAAAAGTAAGAATGGAACAAATAGGCATTGAACAAATGTTTGGAGTTGCAGGCAACTATACGGCCGCGTTACTAGACACGATCTTGGCAGATGATAAATCCCCGATAAAAATATCAGGTAACGCCAACGAAATTTGCGCAGGCTTTGCCGCTGATGCCTATGCAAGATTAAAAGGTGTAAGTGCACTTTATGTGACATACAGTGTAGGGGCATTTAGTTTACTCAATACGATTGCCGGCTCTTATGTCGAGCAAGTGCCTGTGATTTTAATAAACGGTGCGCCAACCAATAAAGAAGATCAAATCTCGAAGCAAGCAGGTTTACTTTATTCTCATACAACAGGTTATGAATTTGTCGACATTCATATGTTTAAACCTGTGACTGTTGCAGCTGAGCGGATCACCAATGCCAAACAAGCGCCTTATCAAATTGATGCCGCGATTACGGCTATGTTGACAGAGCGTCGCCCCATATATTTTGAAGTATCAGAAGATGTATGGCGTGCGGGTTGTCAAAAACCAAGAGGCAAACTTAGCTCTGGTGTGGGTGCAACAGTTACAGTGAGTGAAGCAAAACCAGCAGCAAAAGCCGCAGTAAATTTAATGCGCACTAAACCAAAAAGTATTTTCTGGGCAGGCGTCGAATTACAAAGGTATGGCCTGCAAGATAAGTTTTTATCATTGCTCGACTTTATTAATGATACCCATACTGTGCCGGATCAACATATTCATTTTGTGACATCAGCATTGAGCAAGTCAGTCATAGAAGAATCACATCGTTACTTTGAAGGCTGTGTCACACTAAAAAAACAAGAAGTTGATAACTTAGTCGGTGAAGATGGCGTGTTAGTTGGCATAGGTGCATGGACTACAGGTAAAGATACCGGCAATGAGGATATACGCAGCAGTAACACCATTCTAGCTGCCCACGGTGGGGTGTTTGTCGGCGCTGAGTTTTATGCATCCGTCACTCTAGAAGCTTTTATTGATGCCATGTTGGCTGAATTTATTGATATAGCTGCGAAGAAGGAGTTGCTAGAGCTCACCGGTTTACGTACTCAAAATGACATGAGCTTTAAACTTATGCCGAGTCTTAGTAATTTAGCACAACCTTTAGGATATGACAGCTTTTTCTCAGCCATGAGCCTGTGGCTAACCGATGATGATATCATGGTCGTTGATGCCGGCTTCCCTTTGATCGGCGCGCAGAGTGTTAAAGTACCAAGCCGAAATGGCTTCGTTGCGCAAGCAGCTTGGCTTTCTATAGGTTATTCAGTGCCAGCAGGCACTGGTATTAAATGTGCATTTCCTGATAAACGCGCCATTGTTGTGGTGGGAGATGGCGCATTTCATGAAACTTGCCAAGCAGTTGCTGACCAACATGCTTATGGGCAGAACACGGTTGTATTTGTTATTGCAAACGGAATTTACGGCATTGAACAATACTTGGTTAATCCGAATCCATTCAGGCAACCCCCAGTCGATTATCCAGATAAATTATTAAATGATGTATATCAATATAATGATTTACCCAATTGGGAAATTGCTAAAATTACTGATGCATTTGGTGGACAAGGTCGTAAAGTGACCTCTGTTGAGCAATTGTACGGAGTGCTAGAAGAGATTCGCGCTGATGAGCATAACAATTATGTTGTTGAACTTTGTATTCCTAAAGACAATGTGCCTAATGCAATTGCGGTTGAAGCTGACAGTGCAGTGGGGGAAGATGAAATCGATAACCCAAACTGGCCGCCAGCAGGGAAGTTTTAACTTTTCGAATGGACAAACAAAAAAGGTAGCTAAATAGCTACCTTTTCTCGTTTTAGGGCTTTAGATTAAGCGCCAGCTTCCATAATAGAAGTACTACCCGTTTTAGCTAATTCAGCAAGATCTTTGTCGATCCAGAATAGTGCTTTACCATCTTCACCGATTAGTTCTAGCTTATCTAAAATACCTTTGAACAGCTTTTCTTCTTCATGTTGTTCAGCAACATACCATTGTAAAAAGTTAAATGTTGAGTAGTCATGTGTAGTGAAAGCAACATGGGTTAGCTCGTTAATTGCTTTAGTGATAGTACATTCATGCTCAAGTGTGGTTCTGAAAACGTCACCAAGTGAGTTAAACTCATGAGGAGGCGCTTCAATGGCACCTAAGATTGGTAATGCTCCGGTTTCACTGACATAAGTGAACAAACGGTTCATGTGTTCCATTTCTTCAACGGCATGCTTTCTTAAAAACTCAGCAGCACCTTCGAAGCCTTTGTCTTCACACCAAGCACTCATCTGTAAGTATAGGTTTGAAGAATAGAATTCTAAATTAATTTGCTCGTTTAATTTTTCAACCATTGCTGGGGCTAACATAGCGGTTACTCCTCTAAGAATTTATGCACGCATTGTTGTTTAATACGCTCATGAATACAAGTAGATCATAAAGAAAAACAAATAAAAATAACAATTTAGGCGAGAAAAAACGCAAAAATCCAGTTAAGCAAAAAGCGCAATCAATCTCATTAAAGCTCACCGACTAAAAAATGGTATGCAATAAAAATTTAGGTACAACTATAAGTAAGAATGCGAATGATTATTTCAGTTTTGTACCTTTACATAGGTACTTTTTATCGCTTGCTGAACGGGCGCATTTTTTACAAATAAAGTGACTGGGTGAAACAATATCTCCAAGCTGAGATAGTTTGCTTTCGATGTCTTTTCTTTTCCACTCACACAGGGTTTTACTCATTTATACCTACTACAAAATAGTTAAATACAAATAAACATTATTATCATGTTTAAATCAAAGGGTGCTTTTTACATTAAATATGTGCAGATTACTAGCACAATAAATGAAGAGTTTGGAGCTAAAAAAGCCAAGACTATGAATTGCCTTGGCTTTGTTGACGGGTAACTATTTTATAAATGGGATTGTAAAAACTTTAAGTAAGCGTCAGATGCCGTGATGCGGTTTTTCTTTTTAGTAAAACCGTGGCCTTCGTCTGGGAATAGCACGTACTCAACTGGTGTGCCATTCTTCTTAACCGCTTCAACCAGTTCATCACTTTCAACCTGTAAGACGCGAGGATCGTTTGCACCTTGCACAACCATTAATGGCTTCACAATATTATGTGCATGGAATAGCGGGGAGATAGCTCTATGCCTTGCTTCATCTGTTGCAGGATCACCCATTTCGTCATACAAGGCTTTACGGAAGCTTTCCCACCAAGGTGGAATAGACTTAAGCGTTCTTACCCAGTTTGTCACACCGAATATGTTAATTCCAACTTCAAATTCTTCAGGTGCAAAGGCCAATGCAGCAGCCGTTAAATAACCACCGTAACTGCCACCCATAATGCCGATTTTGTCTTTATTAACCCAATCTAAGCTTTGTAGGTATTTTTTACCCCAAATAAGATCGTTCAAATCATCTTTACCATGCTTCTTATCATCTAAATGAAAGAAGGTCTTACCATATCCACTACTTCCACGGTTATTGATGGCATACACGGCATAGCCATGATTCACTAAATGTTGGATTTCAGGTCGGTAGCCTCTGACACTTTGTCCACCTGGACCACCATGAACAAAAATAACAACTGGCACAGGAGAAGCTTTAGATGCTTGCTTTGGTTTATACATTACTCCTGGGACTTCTAAACCGTCAAAGCTGTTAAAGCGCTCTATGGTACTGGTTACTAAGTGCTTTTCATCTATGGCTTTATTCAATGAAGAAGTTAACTGAGTTGCTTGTTGAGCACCGAATTGCCAAACATATAAGTTGTGTGGAGAGGTATCAGATGTCAGATAAAAAGAAATTTTCTGCTCGTCTTTAGAGAAGTTAACACTTCTTAAATTACCAGCGGGTAATTCTGGCATCTGGATGGTTTTTTGTGTATTTAAATCGGTGGCGACTAACTTTGTCATTGAGTCTTCATTGACAAAATGAATACGGTAACGCCCCGATTCTGAGAAATACATATTAGTGATATCCCAGTCTGCAACCAAATAAGGTTTATGCGCTTGGGTCGTTAAATTGTATTCCCAAATTTGTGCAAATTCACCATGGGCATTTGTGAGGTAATATAGCGTTTGACCATCTTTAGAGAATGAATTAGCTGAAAACGTTGCATCATGCTCTACGTTAGAGAGTAAAACTGGTTTTTGACCTTTAGCTTGGTTATCAACCAAGAATAAGTCAGAATCTTTATTACTATTTGATTTACTCAATACAAAATAGCGTTCATCAGGGCTGACCGCTTGAATGTTTAAACCAGACTCGTTTTTATATAATAAAGTACGTTTGTAAGTTTTAGTGTCGTACTTGTATAAATCCATAAAACGCATATCACGTTCGTTACTCTGCACGTAAAAATGACTATTATCGCCTGAAAAACCGAACATAGTTGCACGTGTCTTAGGTCCAGGAGTTAAATCCTTAACTGAGCCATCTAGTTCACGAACATATAAGTGAAATAACTCATTACCACCAGCGTCTTTAGTAAACAAAACGCGATCATCATTTGGAAAATAGCCTACAGGGTAAGTGGTATCAGTATTTTTGGTCAGTTGAATTTTATCACCTGTTTTTGCATCCAGTTGATACAGATTGAAAACGCCAGTTTCATCACTACTGACTAATATGCTTTTCCCATCGTTAGAAAAACCACTGCCCATGACGTTAACAGTATCGTAGAAAGTTTCAGCACTATATTGTTTAAATGCTTGAACACTTACGGCTGACTTAACCTCTGGGTTTTGTGGGGAAGAAGTCGTGCTACACGCGCTCAAAAGCGAGAGTACGGCACAGGTAAGTAAAGATTGTCTGATCATATTTATTCACACTTGCTTTGGTTAAAAATAAGCGAGCAACCCCCCGTTGATTAAGGTTGCTCACTTGGGTTTCAATTAAAATTGGTATTTAAGACCTAAGCGATAGTTTCTGCCCACCACATCATATAAGAGACTGCCTTGGTTAAGCCCCGGTAATCTTGGTGGTCGTTTATCGGTCAGGTTATTAATGCCTAAGTAAACAGATAATGAGTCAAGCCATTGGTAGTTAATTTGCAGGTTATGACTGGTGTAGCTACCTACTTCATTTGCAAACGCAGAAGGGTAGTACTCATCAGAGCGCGTTTTATCAAATGTAGAACTGCCAACATAATTGCTGTTTAAACTTGCCGTTAGATCATCGTAGGTATAGGAGGTGCTAAAGTTGGCTCTTACACGAGGATAAGTCACTGAGCCTGCTACGTTCTCGATAGGTAAACCTGCTTTCGGATTTTGCTCATTAATTCGCTCAGCTAGGTATGAGGCATTGACTCTGAAGCTTAGTTGCCCAAAACCAGTTTCGTAACGTAATGCGGTTTCTAAATCAACGCCTTTTGCTGAGAAGCGAGCGGCGTTTACGGCATTAACGCCAACAAATAAAATGTTGCCGTTTTCAGCCCGTCTAACCTTGCTACAAAATGCGTTGTCAAGCTGGCTGCCATCAACACAGTTTGACAAGATATCACTGCCATCGATTTGCGTGATTGCATCTGTGATTTCAATATCCCAGTAATCAACAGCAATATTTAGGTTAGCATTAGGCGAATAAGTCAAACCTAGCGTAAAGGTATCAGCTGTTTCTGGTTTGAGTTCGGTGTTACCGGTAGTGTGTGTCAGCACAGTACCAAATGACGCATTTGAGGTAAATTCAGCATCTAAGCCCAACAACTCACAGTTTGCTTTACGATTTGCAGCAACAGCAGGCTCTGCATCTAGATTATCTTTGTGACATGGGTCGACTAAACGTGCTGCACTTGAAGAAGCTGGCGCAAACAGTTCTTGAATATTCGGAGCACGTACTGCACGAGAATAACTAGCACGAGAGCCAATATCATAACCAAACTGCCAGTTTAAAGACGCTTTATAAGTGCTATCACCACCAGTGATACTGTGATCGGCATAGCGCGCAGCTACTTCTAGATCGAGCGATTCAATTAAAGGTAAGTCTGCCAATAAAGGTACACTGACTTCACCAAAAATTTCTTTAACGTTGTAACTACCTTCTACAGTACTAAAAAAACTATTAGTGGCAGGGGTTTGACCTGTTGTTGTGCCTACTAGGCCAAGGCCTACGCCATTTTCATTACGCCCTTGAGTGAGCTGATCAGGGTCGGCAAGCGAACGCTCGTTTCGATATTCAAGACCTGCTGCAAATGCAATAGGCCCCAAATCGGTATCTACTAAATCACCATGAAACACAAAACTGGCAATAGTTTGCTCCATCTCTTGTTTGTTATGCAGTTTCACACCAGCGTAGTCTAATGCTGCCTGACTGGCTTGTTTGAAGATTGGGTTATACGGCACACAGGTAGGATCGCTGGTATCACGACAAATGGCATTTCCACTAGCATCTGTGGTTGCATCTAGTGAGCGATAGTAGCGCTCGTTGAATGTTGTGAGCTCATAAATATCAGCGCTGACTCTGCCATGTTGCACATAAGTATCAAAATCATAATCAGCAAATGATCCTTCAGCACCTAAAGTGATCTGCATGGTTTCACGAATGTTTTCAGAGCTTGATGGTAAACCTACTACTGCTAATGCGGCATCTTGCACATTACGCTCTTGCATTAATGTTTTTAATTCACTTGGAATAAATGGGTTATCTTGCTTTAAGCTGATCAATGGACCGAAGTTATCATCGTGGAAAATACTTGCTTGGCCAATCGCAAAAGACTCGACCTTACCGTATTTACTATCAAGATAAAGGCTAACATCGTCACTCAGATCGTATCGAGAGCCTAAATTCATTAATAGTCTTTCACTAGGCGCAATGGCATAGTTAGTTTCAGAGATCCTAAATCCGTCACCGTTAGAGCAAGTGACCGGACCATCACAAAAATCACCATTTTGGAAAGGCCTAAAATGACCATCTTCGCGGTCGATGGTAAATGTGTCGTAACCTACATGACCAAACGGAAATGCAATAGGATCATTTGCGAATGTGGGTACAGTGATCTGGCTGATAGGGGCATCGCCAAAGAAATAGTTACTATTAGGTAAGTAGATTAAGCCCTCGGCGCTGAGCGCTTGGAAACGTAAATCTTCTACAAATACAGTATCTGAAATACCGTCATTAGGCCCTGTATTTTCAGGGTTTGGTAAAAAAGAGTGGTTCTTATTGGCATAGTCACGCGCCGTAACTGAGAGCGCATCGCGGTCTGAATAACTGACGTGGAAAGTAACATTACCCGCACTATCTGCAAAATCTGCACCCCAAGTAAGCGAAATATCATTGCTCTTTGCATCATCTTCAGCGCTTTGTGCATAAGATGCGTCAAGTTCAAACCCAGTGAAGTCCTTCTTCATAATAAAGTTAACTACACCAGTTACCGCGTCAGCACCATAAATAGCTGATGCACCGCCAGTAATAATTTCGACACGCTCAATAAGTGAAGTTGGGATCATAGAAATGTCGACAGCAGAATTACCGGCATCACCCGACACATGACGACGACCATTGACGAGTACCAAGCTTCGCTCTGTACCTAAACCACGTAAGTTTATGAGTTCTTGACCTGCAGACTGAAGGCCAGTGCCATTGCCTGTCGCCGTAGTTGAACCTACACCACTGATCATAGCGGGCAGTTTATGCATTAAATCGCCAATATTCTTTACACCCGATTGCGCAATTTCTTTTGCATCAATCATGGTTGTTGGTGTTGTCATTTGCGCACTAGTACGTGCAATACGAGAACCTGTAACCTGAATTTTTTCGACTTTGTCTTCATTTACCTGATTGGCAAAAGTATTACCCGAGAGTAAAAGAGAACTCGCAACGAGTCCTTGCATAATTGCTGATAATCTTAAGTTCATAAGAGAACACCCTGTTGTTGTATTTTATTATTTTATTATTTTGTATCTCAAAGTGTATCTGAGATACTCTCTAGGCTATCAGCACTTAAAGCATATGTACAATTTTTATTCTCATGTGAGACTAAAGATATGTGAAAGTTTGTGAAATAAGTAAATTAGAATTGTAAATATCTATATTTTACAATTGGTTATAGATTATCTTGGTGCGGGAGAGTAAGCACATTGTGTGCTTACTTAGTGATTTAAAGTGAAGTAGTGTTAGAAAGATTTACTGGTGTTCAAAATATATACGGTAAGTGCTTGACCAAATAGGAAAGTTCACATGGGTTGAGTAGCAAATGTAGTCTTCGATATCGACTTGCGCGATATCTAATAAATAGCGCAGTTTTTCTTTGTGATCTTGCTGCAATTGAAAGTGCGCCAAATTATCTGTGGTTTGAGAAATTTTGAGCTCAGGAAATTCTGGAAATCGTTCAGTCCACATATCACTTGCTTTTAACTTGCCGTCTTCTACCTTTTGATTGTTGTGATAGCAGCCAATATTTACGGTACTACATTTATCAATTTGTTTTTCTATCAGCACTAACATGGTCATGGCTTTAGTTGGGTTTTTAATTGATAAGCTGGTGGAACTGCAAGGACTGTTTTGATTGAGCGGGTTCATCACTTCATCAGGGTTATTAACCACAAAGGTTGCATCGCAGCTATCACTTGGTAGCGGATCAAACACTAAACCTGAATTACTCGGTGAAAAAGTACTAAAGGCATTTAAAAATCCAGATGTAGAGTACTCTTCAGATACACCAATGGTAAAAAGATTGGTCTCTAATCGACTTTGCTGAGAAATATTCAGTGGTTGAGTAAAGTTATCAGGATTAGGGTGAGTATAAAACTGCACAAATGGCACAGCTCCGGCTTCGCGTTTAATTCCCGATTTACTAATTAAAGCGACCTCTTGCAAGAAAGCAGGATTTACTTTGTTCTCTCTAAGAATATAGATACAGAATACTTCTTCGACGCTGAATCGCAGAAGAGACTTAGCTGCATAATAAAGCTGCGCTTTGTGGTCATCACCGTGCGTGGTATTTTGTGTTTTCTGTTTCGCTGTCGATAGCATGCGTTTGAGTTGGGCATGACTTGAAGCATGTTGGTTGAGGCACTGTTCAAATAAATCTGTAACTTGCTTTAGCTGTTTTAGCAGAGGAGAAGGAATAAGTGGTATCAACTTTTGCTGCATGAGTACCAAAGCTTGAACACCGGGCAACTCTACTAATACTTGTAATCCATCACTTGCTTTACAGGCAGTAAAAAAGCGTTGGCTATTAGAGCGGTTATAATCTAAATACCGTGCAAATCCACCAATGGTTTTGGCTTTTTCTGGTAGCTCAGCTTTGATTGCTAAAAAAGTTTTTTGTATACGCTCGCCAAGGCGTGTTAAGTCGGCTTTTACTTGTTGACTAAGTCCCATGTCGCAGAAAATATGGCTATATATTTCCTTTAGGTTACACGGGACTTAAAATGATTAAAAGATTTCTTTAATCAGCTTAGTTACAAAGACCAATCGTTTTCCAAGGTCCCCAAGGTCCAGAAGAAGCAGGGTTTTCACCTTGTACCCACCACTTAGCCTCGTAGATTACTCCGTTTAAGCTCACTCTTTGACCTTGTAAATACACGGTACTTTCTGACCATGCAGCTGTACCTTTACAGGTATCGACATTTTCAGAAACTGAGATAGTTTTGGTTTTTTGAGCGGTTTGGCCTTTGTCATCAGTAACGCTTAAAGTCACCGAATAGCTGCCTGCTTGCGCAAAGGTGTGTGACACAACACTACCTTGATAGCTTTCACCACTGATAATCCAGCGAGTGCTAACGATTTGACCGTTATCTGTACTTGTGCTGGTGAGTGTAGCTGTTAATTGATTGGTTGCTACTGAGAAGTCAGCAACAGGTGCTGGGTCTTCAATGTTACCATCACATTTTGCACCACGACGCCACACATTGCTGTATAAGTCTGGCTGAGCACCTTGCGACCACCAGGTAGATTCATATTCATATCCTTTGTAGCTAACCTTGTCGCCTAGTGCATAACTTTGTGCAGCACTCCAAGGTGCTGCATTACACTCACCATCAACGATAAAGTTAACGACTTTAGATACACTACTCGTTTGGCCAATGGTATCTGTTACTGTAAGCGTGACGTTGTAGCTACCTGCAGAAGCATAGGTAAAGCTTGGATTTGTTTGAGTTGAACCCGCGTTACCTTGTCCAAACGACCACTGATAACCTGTAATACCTTTATCGTCAGTAGATTTGTTGGTGAAACTTGCAGTTAAAGACGCCGCATCCGTTTGAACCTCAAAATTGGCGACGGGTTTTTTATCTTCACCGTCGGTAATTCCTGTTTTTTGTTTGATCCAATTTAAGAAGCTTGTTGTTCTTGTGAAAGCAGTTGCACCTTGACAACCTTGCCCCCAACTCACAGTGCCTATGCTGTAAAAGTCATTGCCAACTCTAACAGCATAAGGACCGCCACTGTCTCCATTACATGCAGAACGACCACCTTCACCACCGCCACAAATCACTGAGCTAGGCAAATTGAAACTAAGTTGTGAACTACAGCTTGAATTAGTGATAACGGGTAAATCAGCTTCTCGAAGTACATCACTCGGACGACCACGGTTAGAGGTTAAACCCCAACCTGATACCGTAACGTAATCGCCAGGGCTCGCATATTGTGACTCGATAGCCGCAGTAGGAAGTTTAGCTGGCGTATATTGACTTGGCGCAGGTGAAGCCAGTTTTAAAACTGCGATGTCATAACCAGAGCGGATCCCATTTGCGCCATTCCAGCGTTCATGGTTGATAATCTGAGATACTCTTAATGTGACACCATCATTTCGGCTGATTGAGTGCGCACCAACACGAACAGTTAAACTTGATGTTGAAGCATTGTCTAAACAGTGAGCCGCCGTTAAAACCCAATTTGGATCGATTAATGTACCACCACAACCTTGGCGACCATTCATAAGCAGCGCAACTTGATAAGGGCGAGAGTAGGCTGGTGTTTCAACACCACCAACAACAGATGGGTTTATATCTAACTCAGATGAAGCGTATGCATTCATGCCATACAAACACATGGCAGAGAGTAAAATATTTCTTTTATTCATGATTACATTTCCTTTAATTGCTCAAAATTAAGCCTATCTAGAAATAATCTGAGATACACCTTTGTGCAAATCTAGAATAAAAATAAAACAAGGTTAGACCAGTTGGTTTTGCGTTTGCAAAATGGGTATGAATTTGATTTGGCTAAATAATTTGCGTAACAATTTATTTACATTTTGTTTTGGGGTTATTGATAGTCTGTAAAAAATGTTGATGAGCAGATAGGGTTTAATTATGGATTAAAAAAGCGTTAGTTCAGCAAAGTGTCGGCATAAAAAAGTAACCTTAGATGTCATTGTAATTCAGCCCAATTTAGTACAGCTCTTTTGTAGAACTTTATGCAGCCTCAAGATAACTAATTGATGAGCGCTTTAGATGAAGCGTTGAATAGATTGGAGAAAGCCGCTGAGAAACGGTTTTTTATCTTTTAGAGGTAATTTAACTTTTCCTGATAATTGATTATACATTGATAACGAAAATCAATATACTCTTGCTCGCTTAAATATATAAATAATGACAAGGATTTATTATGAAAAAAAGTTTGCTTCTCCTTTCCTTAGTTAGTGCTTACAGTTATTCGACACCACAATACATTGACTTAAAAGAAGATGCATTTTTAGATGGAAAGCTAGATGCTAGTTATGCGCTCACTACTTACGAATTACAGAAATTACAAAATGACTTTTTGTTGAAATCTGAAAATAGTGTGGTTAAGGGGAGCTATATTCACAATGATAATATCATCAAGTTTACAACAACTGAAAACGATCTTAAGAAACACTATATTGGAAATTTAACATCGAATGGTATTTATCAAGGAACATGGTATGCCAATGACCTTGAGTCTGGTGACTTCCAATTTATTTTGCAGTCAGATACAGGAACTGATGGTGAGTCTTGTGATGAAGTTAAAATAAAAGACCCATTGGCCCAGTCAGGGGTATACTCACTCGAGATTATTAAAGATGGTATTCCAACCTCTGTTTCTGTTTACTGTAATATGGAAGTTTCACAAGGTGGGTGGACATTAGTTAATACCCGAGAAAAAAATGGTATAACATCTCATACTCTCACCCAAGAACTAATTGATCCAGCCTCTCAAAAAAATCACTATGTTGATAAGGTTGTTTGGCAAGCATTAAAGTCTAATGCAACTCAGTTAATGATAACTGACGGACAAACAAACAATTATGTTGTGTTCGATTTCGCGCAATTAGATTCTGCAAATTGCCAAGAGTTAGTAGATGATTTGGCTAATTCACCTGTTTTCCACTCAGAGGCAGGCTGTTCTTATACAGGTTCTGATTACACCTATTTAAGCAACCCCACTAATGGAACTTATTTCACAACGATGACTATGTATAACTTAAACTTTAAGCCTAAAGAAAGAAGTGGAAAGTATGGAACGTCTACAAGTGGTAAGGTTTACTATGCACCAGAAAATATACAAATCTACGTTAGATAAGCTTTTCTTAATGTAGAGTATCAATTAAATTATTGCAAAAGCCGTTTTTTAGCGGCTTTTTTGATCGTGTTCTTTTCATGTAATTCCCATATTGCAAACCCTATCAAAAACAGTGTTTTGATAGGGTTTTGATATTGCTATTTGGTGGAGCTGGGGGGATTTGAACCCCCGTCCAGAAAGCGTCGACCTTCGGTC
>CAYZOE010000063.1:0-27752 GCA_964479805.1 uncultured Pseudoalteromonas sp.
TTATATCTAATTATCAAAAGTGAGTTCGTTGACAATCGGGGTAGTCCATGTAGCTTGCCTAACCGGCGAAAAATAGCAGGCCAAAATTAGCGACGGAGGAGCACAAGTCAGCTGTTTTGCGTCCCTTGGTTTAGGCACTTGCTATGTGTTTTATGCTTCTTCGCAAGAAGCTTTTCCATTGCCTTTTAGTTCACACTCATATTTTGTATTTGGACATTGTAAAGTCCAGTTACGCGAATCTATTAGGGGGTTGTTTCCTTTATGCACTATTCTAATTTCACTTTCTGTGCAGTTTAGTTGTGATTTTGATGATTGAATAATCTCTTTGTCAGAAGGCATCTTTTTTACAGGAATGTGTACAATGCATCCTGTGGCTATCAATGAAATCAACAATATACTTAAATGCTTCAAGATTAACTCCTTACTACTGAAACACATAACGCCTCAATATGGGGCGCATAAAAGCATGGCTATAATTGGCGACGAAGGAGCGCAAGCCATGCGTTTTGCGTCCATGCCATTATTGACTTGTTATGTTTCCCAACTCGTATCATCACCAATACATTTAAATGCTATGCTCGACCTACCATTCAGGTTGAAAGTAACCTTAGTCCCATTTTCAATTGCTTCCGTTTCACAATATACTATTTGTGACCCCGCAATATTCAACTCATTTCCTAGGTCACGAAACTTATATACGGTTTCATCAAATTTAATTATGTGCTCATTTTCGAAGTCAGTAATATCTTGACGCCAGAAAACAATGCCGCAGTCAAAGTAAAGTCGATACCAAGTATTGTCGACGTTGAGATAGACGACATTGACCTCTTCTTCACAGATGCCATCATACCAGAACTCCTGCACTATCAATTTTTTAGTGCTTTACCATTTAGCTCGGGCACTACGCCGTTAATTTCAAGTTCATTCATAATCTAAGGGAAACATAACAACTTATTCTCTCCCAAATTGCCAGAATAAATACCGACAAAACTGGGGATATTACGTGTCCCAATATTCACACAAGAAAAGTTCATTGTAAACATGAGTTTAGAATGTCCAATTTTGCTCAGTTGTGAAAATTGGACAAAACGCGCTGTAATAATGTTATGCGTCAAAAATAAAATGCTGTATATAAAAACAGTGTTTTATTTATTATTTTTTGGGTAATTAAATTCATGTGATTGTATCGTATTTGATGGCTGAGACTCTAAAAACTTTTAAAGAGAATCTAGCTAGTTTGCTAGGCTCTCTTGCACGCGAATTTTAGCAGCCACAAAATCGACATGGGCGACATACATCAAGCTCGATATTTTACGAATAATGTGATCTTCATAATCATCCAAATGGCCATCAGCAAAAGCAACATGCCATAGCAGTTCTATTACTTCCATACGCTCTTCGTAGCTTGTTTTTGCATTGACTTCTTTTACGAATTGGTGCAAGTCTAGTGCAGCTTCAACCATAGGCCTTACTTTATCTATCAGGGCTTTAACTTGGCTTTCATCTAGCTCACATTGCGTTTTTAAAATTTCGGCAATCTTATCTAATTCCGATTGTTCAATATTGCTGTCAGCGCGCATGACTTCAACTAATAGGGCTGCGAGCCCAGTATTAAAATCGATTGAATTCTCTGATTTGTTGGTTTGCTGTAATTCATTACTGAAATCAGCTAATAATGCTTTAAGCTTTTTAAACACAATTATGTCTCTTCTTGCTCTATATAGTTTGATTATATCTTTGTTCTTCAGATTATATCGACTCATAAACATTTTCTTACAGTATTTAGGTACTCAATAAAATACACTCCTCATACTAATATTAATAAATACATGGATGCATATGAAAACGCTTATCACGACACTACTGCTAACACTTTTAATGGGATGCGTTTACGTCCCAGAAAACACACATAGCTATGATGAAAAATGTAACGTCATGCGTAAAAAGAAGGTATTGGCACTAGAAGAAACAATCCCCATGGCAAACTGCTCAAACGAGGCATGTGCACTCTTAATGGCTAGTTATGGTATAGTGACTGCGGCGAGCTTTGTGGTATCAGGTAGCATCGTGGTTATTTCTAATACCGTGTATTGGCTCGAAAAGCCCTCTGATTGCGAGCTAACAAGCGAAGGGGTTAAGTCATGAAACTAAACAAACTCACTTTGATTGTCATGCTCCCTCTTGTTCTTTCAGCCTGCATTAAGAGCAAAAAGTATCAAGAAGTATATACTGAAGAATGCAATGTACCTTATAAAGTTGTAAAAAGCAGGCCTATTCCACCGGAACACTTAACTGACTTCAACCCTAAAGATATTATAATCCATGGTGCAGCATTAGCATTAGCACAAATGCTTGAAGTTTCATCCGATTCAATACAGCAGCAAACTTATTATGAAGAATTTAAAAAAGCTTGCGCCGAACAGGGAGTAACGATAAGTCAGAGACCGACCGAAAGACGTGTCTATTTAAACAAAAGACCCTCATCTCGCAAAGAAATAAACTCAAACTCTGACCTCAGCGAAATAGAAAGATAAAATATAAGCATAGCTTAAGGAAAAAACACCTGAACCACCAAGCCCGATTGGCCATCACCTCGGTTATGCAAACTTAGTTGGCCATGATGGGCTTCTGCGATTTCTCTACAAAGCGCAAGCCCCAAGCCGCTTCCACTTGCTTTGGTTGAATAAAAAGGTACAAGGGCATTCGCCATAACCGCTTCACTCATACCTTTACCTGCATCACTCACGCTGAGTAATGCACCTTGAGGTTTAGCTTCAATTTTTACTTTAATCTGTTCTGCTTCTGAACCCGATTCATGCGCATTTTTAAGCAAATTAATAAGAAGCTGCTCTAGCTGAACTCTGTCTGCAAGGCACTCAGCGTTTGGGATATCCCCTTCAATACTAAAAGCCCACTCTTGCTTAACACTGTTCAATAAACTCGACCAATCAATTGCTTCGAGTTTTGGTTGAGGCAATTTGGCAAACTTACCATAGCCTTGTACAAACTCATTCAAGTGATTTATACGCTCTTGCATGGTCGAAAATACTCGCCCCAGCCTTGGTTCATCAAGGTTTTGCGTCAGTATTTTTCCACTGTGCAGCATAGATGACATAGGGCCCAATGAATTATTCAACTCATGACTGATGATGCGTATCACCTTCTTCCATACTGCCACTTCTTGACGACTCAGTTCTCGAGTAAGCTGTTTAAAAATATATAAACGGTGACTATGGTTATTTAACAAAAACTGCCCGGTTGAAAGGTGCCAAGTTTGGGCTTCGTCATCTTGCTTTAATTGACTATCGTTTGAATGTGCGTGCTTTAGGTGAAATAGTCCATCTCTGCCTGCTTCCATCGCATTTTGAATTTGCTCACTGCCAAAAGCATAGAGTTCATTGCGAGTCAGACCTTCAAGTTTCTGCTCACTATTAAATAACAGTTTGGCACTGTGATTACTAAAGACCACATGGTTATTACTATCTATTAAAACCAGCGCTTGCGGTGAAGACTGTAGCACTTTATCTAGCATCAGTTCGCGCTGATAAATCCATTGTTTTTCTTGTCTCAGTTGCTCGGCGGTTTGGTTGTAAGTATGGCACAAACGCCCAAGTTCATCGTCTTCACTATATGCAAGCAAACTCGAAAACTCACCGTCTTTGAAGTTTAACAAACCCGTTTCTAACGCTTTAATACCTGAGTTAACCGGTTGAGTAATTAGACCACTCACAAACCAAGCGAGAACAACGGCTAAACTCAAACTAATCAGGCTGTGTGTACTTGATGCGCCTAGCACAAGTAGTATAGGCACTAACGCTAACACAACACTTAACATTGTTGCTAACTGCAATTTATGGCGAGTACTAAGATCAGCTGTGAGTGATTTCATATAGGTTAACGTTTTAGTTTTATTAATAGTCGATATCGAATTTTTGTAAGCGTCTATATAGCGCTTGTCGTGAGAGCCCAAAATGTCGTGCTACTTTGGCAACAACCCCATGATACTCACGCATAGCAGCCTCGATTTCGTCTTTATTTGGCTCTTTATTAGAATTCGGTTGCGTTACATTTTGTGTCTGGTTTAAACCAAAATCAGTAAACTCCAGTGCGCCACTTGGCTTTAAAACAGCTGCACGCTTACAAGCGTTTTCAAGCTCTCTGACATTTCCCGGCCAAGCATAGCTAGTCAAAGCCTGCTCAGTGGCAAGACCAAATTCTCGCTCTGGCAAGAAGTGTTTTATAAGTGGAATGATGTCGTCTTTTCGCTCACATAATGGTGGTAGCCTGAGTTCTATGACATTCAGTCGGTAATATAAATCTTCTCTAAATCTGCCTGCTTTTATGTCTTGTAATAAGTCAGCGTTAGTTGCTGAAATTACTCGAACGTGTACTTTCTGTGTCTGTACTGAGCCAATGCGCTCGAACTCGCCTGTTTGCAGTACTCGTAATAATTTCATCTGACCAGACGGTGGAAGGTTACCTATTTCGTCCAAAAACAAAGTGCCGCCATCCGCTGCTTCAAAACGGCCAATACGTTGTTTATTAGCGCCTGTGAAGGCACCTGCTTCTGCACCGAACAGTTCCGCTTCGATTAACTCACTCGGCAATGCGCCTGCATTTACCTTAATAAATGGTTTATCTGCCGAAGCAGAGTTTAACTGCACAATTTCAGCAATACGCTCTTTACCACTCCCATTAGGCCCTGTGATCAATACCGACACATCTGACTTAGCAAGTTGCAATGCCATATCGACTACTCGCTCCATAGCTGTGCTCTCAAAAACAAGACCTGCTAAATTTGCATGTTCATGGACATATTGACGCTCACCACGCTGGCGGTTAAATGTATCGTTGTCTTGTTTGGCTTTACCCAGTTCAATCAGGTTTGCAATGCTGGTCAGTAATTTATTGTCATCCCAAGGCTTGGCAATATAATCTGCTGCGCCCGCTTTCACTAACTCTATGGCGGTTTCAAGCTCTGTCCATGCGGTGATAAGAATAATAGGTAAGTGCGCATTGAGTGCACGAAGTTGATAAAAGAGATTTTTGCCTTCTTCACCCGATGTGGTGTCAGCGGTAAAGTTCATGTCTTGGATAGTCAAGGCAATACGTTGATAGCGAACAACTTGCTCTGCTTCGAAGGGAGTGTGTGCTGTCACGACATCATAGCCATGTATTTCGAGCAGTAGCGATAACGCATCGAGTACAGCTTGGTTATCGTCAATGATGAGTATCTTATCCATGTATTTTCTTTTTATTATTCGTGCTACACCAATGGCCTGAGTGTAGCACGAACTAAGAGTTTGAGTATTCGTAAGTTAAATTGTTCTTGTTGCAATGCTTGGATCAATATTAGCCGCGCGTCGTGCTGGGCCTATCACCGCTAATAAACTCATCAAAAAAACTGCTATTGCTGTAACAGCTACATACAAGTTTGATAATGCTGGAACAGAGTAATGTGACATAAGCTGTTGACCGAGCAAAACAGCACCGCATACGCCTAGTATTAAACCAGCGATACAGATCAGGCTGTTTTCAACCACAAAGTAGCTGATAATTGCTGATTTACGAGCCCCTAACGCGCGTCTTGTACCAATTTGCTTTGTGCGCTTATTAATATTAAACAAGGTAAGCCCAAAAATACCCAAAGCTGTCACTAACACTAGTACGCTAATTAATATCACTAGCATACGCATCATTAGTCTGTCTTCGGCAACATAATCTGCTTTTTTAACATCCAAACCAGTTAAGTCTTGAATAACTCGTTTGCTGTAATTTGTATGCATCGCATTTTCAATTTGCTTCATCACCTCGGCGCGGCGTTCAGGCTCTGTGCGAACCAAAAATTGATGTAGCTTTCTCGGATCCACCAATGGTAGAAGAACTGATTTATCTTTACGGTTTTCAATTTTCAACCAAGGGCCTTTCATCATACCAATCACACCAATAATTTTTAGTGGTTTGTCACCCATATAAATTACTTTGCCTAATCCATCCTCACCGGGATACAGATCGTCCATCAATGCTTTAGTTGCCAACGCCACTTTAGGGAATTTGCTATAGTCTCGATTCAACACCACTTCACCTTCGGTAAAATTGCGACCAGCAATTAAGTTAACACCTAAGGTGTTTAAACCGTGCTCGTCTGTTTCAAAGTAACTGGCGTTAACCGATTTTGACTTTTCTGGTACGGGTTTTAATCTAAAACCCGTTGACGAACCTCCTCCCGACAGTGGCACAGCACTGATCTGAACAGCATCAACAACACCCGGCATGGCTCTGAGCATCTGCTCATCTAAATCTACCTGTTGGATTAAATCAACGTCAGTGCCAAAGGTCATTACGTTAAACTTAAAAATATTTTCTTCTTCATACCCCGTTGGCTGGTTTAAATAATCGAGTCTGTCTTTAATGATAAAAGCTGCATTGCTAACAATGGCTGTTGTAATCGCTATTTGTATTAGCAACAACACTGCCCCCACTTTAGAGCGCAACAAGGCATTGAAAATAGGTTTAATTTCTAACATGTCAGGCTCCTATTGGGTTTTAAGGTAAGTAGCTGGTGTGGTGTTACATACTAACCAAGCGGGGTAAAGACCGGCGATAATACACGCTGAAATGGCGATTAACGGCGCGGTCATCAGCATTGAAATGTCCATATTCGCGAGTGCATCGTAATAACTCAGGCTTTGACGTATGCCAAATAAGCCAACTTGCGCCACAATAATGCCGATAACACCACCAAAAAGTCCCAACATACCAACTTCAACAATGTGCTGGAAAAACACTTGTTTCTTACTTGCGCCCAGCGCTCGTCGTACGCCCACTTCTGGCGCTCGACGTAAGAATTTCGCCAGTAAAAGGCCAAGAATATTAGCTAAGCACACCGCCAAAAACATAAAGCTCAGTGCGACCATAATCTTGTTATCTTCGTTCACTACCTCCCAGTAACTGATCCACTGGTTTACATCTCTAAGCTTATATTCGGCTTTTTCGCGCGTAAAACGTCCAGCTTTCTTTTCTTCAGCAATATAATTTTCTAAATACGCTTCAAAAACACGTTTTTCAGAGGCATTGTTTAACTCTACCCAAAACTGTAACCAAAACTTTTCTGATTGCAGCTTGTCGTTAAACACTTTTACAGGTTCATGTTTCCATCCATTGGTGTTTCCCCAAGTGTCTATTTCATTCGCTTTGATCAATGAAAACGGAATAAAAATATGTTCTGGTTTGTTGAAAGAGCCATTGTTTAGGTCGAAATATTTTATGTGTAACTTCCAGTCTTCGATCACCCCGACAACACGCACACTTAAATCATCAAGATAAAAGGTTTCACCTACACTATTACTCGTACCGAATAATTTTTTGCTAATGCTCTGCGAGATTACAGCAACTGGAGCTGCACTACTTTCCTGCTCTTTGCTCCACACGCCCCCATTGATGAATGGCAGATTAAACATATCAAATGCATCTCTTGACGCCACGCGTGTTTGCTCTAAAAATGGTTTCACTTTATCTGAGTTTAAGTGCACCGAAAAACCGGTTTTCATCAAAGCTGCACGTTTAAATGGTAAATCCGCGTTTAATAAATTTTCAGTATCACGATAAGTTAACTGGTATGGCATGCTGTCAGGTGACCACCAGCTTTCTCCTTCATCCATACTTTGCAGTTGTACCGCAAACAGTTTGTCACTCTTTTCAGGAATAGGGTCCATCGACATCATGTGGTAAACCGACAAGCTGGTCATTGTAATGCCAATACCAACTCCTATAGCAATTACCATTAACAGGCTTACTAATGGCGTGCGTTTAAAGCTCCGCCAACTTAGATCTATATAATGACTGAACATATTAAGCTCCTACTACCATATTTGGATTACCCTGATATAGCGTAAAATCAGCAAGTTGGCCGTCTACTACCTGAATATTGCGCGGTGCACGACGAGCTAACTCCGCGTCGTGCGTTACCATGATTATGGTGGCGCCATCTCGGTTAATTTGTTCAAGCAGCTCCATGACTTGACGTGCCATTAAGCTATCTAGATTACCTGTTGGTTCATCGGCCAATAAAAAGCGTGGTTCACCAGCCAGCGCTCGAGCAATGGCAACTCGCTGCTGCTGACCACCCGATAGTTGCTGAGGTAAATGCTTAGCACGGCTAGCTAGCCCCACTTGCTCCAAACACTGTTCTATTCTGCGCTTGCGCTCAGCCGCTTTGATCCCGCGATAACGTAAAGGCACTTCAACGTTTTCGTACAAGTTTAAATCTGGAATGAGGTTAAAGCCCTGGAAGATAAAACCAATCTTTTGGTTACGTAAGTCCGCACGTTGATTGTCATTCAGTTTGCCAACATCAATGCCATCCAATAAGTATTCACCGCCAGTGAAGGGTTCTAACATACCTGCAATATTCAAAAAGGTGGTTTTACCTGAACCCGACGGGCCAGTTACCGCAATAAACTCGCCTTCTTCAACGTTTAAATTAAAGTCACGTAATGCATGTGTTTGTACCATTTCTGTTTGATACATCTTACTGATATTATTCATTTTTAGCATTGTTCTTTCCTTTGTAATCCAGTCTATATTCTGTTGATGATGCCTAAATGTGCTTGTTGTTATCTCTGTAATACTTATCTCAACAACTCTTATCTCAACAATACGGCATCGGCATTTTTAAATGTGTCGTAATTTGAAATGATGATTTCATCACCTGGTGTAAGCCCACTTAGCACTTCCACATGGTTAATACTGGTGACACCGGTGTTGATTTCGATGCGTTCTGCACGTTCACCATTTAGCTTGTAAGCCACGTAACCACCCGCATTCATAAATGCTCCACGCTTTACCATTAATACATCACTGCGGTTTTCTAATAAGATACGCCCTGATAAACGCTGGTTTTGACGTATATTGCTAATATCACTTTGGTTAAAGCGCACACGTGTGGTTACTTCTCGGTTATTCACCTCTGGCGAAATGGCTGACAAAGTACCTTTTACTAACTCAGTACCCATTTTCAGCTCTACTTCCATGCCGATCCCTAAATCATTGGCATAGCTCTCTGGCACTTGCAGTTCTGCTTCAAAAGCGGACAAGTCGACTAAAGTGAGTAAGGCTTGGTTTTTAGTCACCATAGCTTTAGGTTGTACCATCAAGTTACCCACGATGCCGGACACACTGGCTTTTACATTTAAATTGCTGACTTTTCTTTGAAGTTCATCAACCACTAATTGCTGTCTAGCAACTTGGCTTTGCGATGATTGTAACTCAAACGCCAAAGTATCTTTGGCGAGCTCAACCTCTTGCTGTGCATGTTTAAAGGTGAGTTTGGCTTTGGCTAGGTCATCGACGGCTTTTTCTAAATCAATTTGACTAATCAAACTTTTCTCAATTGACAGTTTGGCTCGGCGGTTTTCACGCTTAGCTGCACTTAGTTCAACTTGCGCCATGTCTAAAGTCTTATTTAGAGCCAATGTTTGGCGCCTTGCTTCTAACTCGCTTCTGGCCAGTTCGCCTTGCAGTCTGGCAAGTTCTGATTCTTGTTGCTTTAGATTGTTATTCAGCTCAGGGCTTTCAACCTCTGCAATCACCTGACCCTTCTTTACACTGTCACCTGCTTTTACCTGCAACGTGACAAAGCCTTGTTCTGGGCTGTAAGCTTTTGGTGCATTAGCTGCAACAATTTTACCCGTTGTCGCTATATCTCTGACTAAATCACCTTTAATGACTGTCGCAATTTGTAGCTGGGCTTTTTCAACAGACTGACTAATATTGTCAGTATTCATCATGGCATAGCCTGCCCATGTGATTAGCGACATTACACCGACAATCAGCAGCATAGGTTTTAATCTTTTAGGCTTATATTGGACCATTTGATCTTGGCCACTGGTATCTCTGATCATAATCATTCCTTATTGATTCAAAAATTGCTCAGTGCAGCTGATAAGCAATGACATCAACAACATCAAAAGGGGTGATACAAAAAAAGCGGTCGTTAAAATCATTGTCTTGCTCCTAAGCATGGTATGAATAAATAGATACCAAGACTGTGCCAAAATTTAAAAGTCAATACTTTCAATCGGTTATCAGTTTTTACGCTCTTGTACGCTTGTCCGCGGACGGTAAAAGTGTCCGCATCGGACACTTTTTAGCTAATGCCAATCCTCTTAATTAAGTGATCTATTTTGAGGACTGGTATAAGTTATTCACGTAATTAAAAAAATGATTATTTCATTGAAATGCAGTAATAGACTGTTAATGTAAGACAGTAACAACGTTATCTAAACTGAGATTAAGGAGTATTTAAATGAGGTTCAGTTTATTCGCGGTTATCGCTTTGCTTTTTTCGAGTCAACTTTTAGCACAACCAGAGCAAATCTTTTTATTACGCCACAGTGAAAAAGGCAGTAGTAATAACCCATCATTAACGGACAAGGGCAAGCTCAGAGCGAATAATATTGCCAAGCAACTTCTATCGGTCAAACCAACACAGCTTTTTAGTACTGATTACAACCGAACACAGCAAACTATCGCACCACTGGCAAAAGCAACATCGCTAAAAGCCCAAAGTTATGATCCAAGAGAATTAGTTCAATTTGCGGGTGAGTTAAAATTATTAAATGGTGTCGTTGTTGTTGTTGGCCATAGTAATACAACGCCTCAACTCGTAAAGTTGCTTTCTGGGCATAGAGTGAACATTGAGGAAGATGAATACGATAAATTATATGAACTGCGCCTTCATGGCGACAAATATCAACTTATTCGTCACAAAACGTCATCTAAAATGAAATGATACACTCTCGCCTCAAAGATAACTCTTTTACAACGTGAAAAACTGGCAATCTAAATCTATGCTTTATAAAAAATGATAAGGCATAGAGTTTCATGAATGTACAGCAGTCCATTATTATTCCCGCAAAAAAAGAGCAAGTATGGCGCGTCATTAGCGATATTCGCCATGCCCAGCAGCATATTTCTGCCATAAAAAGAGTTGTTATTATTGAGCAACCTAAAGAGGGACTAAAAGGGCTAAAATGGCAAGAAACCAGAACCATATTTGGTAAAGATGCCACAGAGATCATGTGGATCATCGAATCACAAACCAATTTATATTATAAAACCAAGGCGCAAAATCATGGTTGCGATTACTATTCTGAGATGAAGATAGTTGAAGGCACAGAACAATGTGAGCTTGTTATGGGTTTTACGGGTGTACCGCAAAGTCTGCTTGCAAAAATCATGGGAAAGCTCATGTCAAGACTCATGACAGAACAACTTAACAAAACTATGCAAGCAGATTTAGAAGACATTAAAAGTGCTGTGTTGGCTAGCCATAACCTGAAAAACTGAGTGAGCTATAGTTGTTCTGAAAAGATTTTGTATATACCCGCTCCTGCTTGCTCAATTGTTTGTGAAGCAAAGCCCAACCTGATATGCGTGAGACTATTTGCATTTGGTTTTAAAGAGCGAACTGAATTTAAGTGATAAAATTCTTCTTCAGACTGAAAGTAAACACCTTTCTGTCTGGCATTTAACTTTAAAGCAACCACATCTTGATGGCAGTTTAGCCAAAATGCCATGCCGCCTTCAGGTTTAGTAAATGAAAGGTTTAGACCCTGCGCTTGCATAGCTTCAAGGGTGTTGTTCATTGCTAGCCATCGCGCTTTGTATGATTTGGTCATACGTTTTAAATGCCGCTCAAATTCTCCAGTTTCCATCCAGTGCGCGACCGCCAGTTGCATAAAAGCGTCATTCTTATGGTTAATGAGCTTTTTTAACCCTTTTAAATGCGCTAAAACAGGCTTGGCTGCATATAAATAGCCGAGCCTCGCTCCTGCACACATTATTTTTGAAAAGGTAGATATATAAATCACAATACCCGCGGGATCATCTGCCGCCATTGGCTGAAGAGGCCGACATCGGTAGTGAAATTCATGATCGTAATCGTCTTCAACGATTAGTACACCAAATCTATAGCACAACTGGTAAATTTCAAGGCGCCTAGCTATAGGTAATGTCACTGTGGTTGGGTATTGATGAAGTGGCGTTAAATACAGTAGCTTAATTTTCCTCTTTTTTAGCTGTGCCTCCAAGTCATCGACACATATTCCCTGTTCATCTTGTTTAATATCAACTAATGCAGCGCCACAACTCTCGAATGCCTGTCTTGCAGGTGGGTAGCCTAGTGTTTCAATAGCGACAAAGTCACCTTGATTGATAAACGCTTTTGCAACCAAGTATAAAGCTTCTTGTGAACCATTACAGATCAGCAAATCATCAGCATTAAGCGCTCTTGCTTGGCCAAGGTATCGCATGATTTGATGCTTAAGTGAGGGTAACCCTGCACTATCTGAATAATGCATGTCATGAGCGTTGAATTGCCTCGCAGCCATACTCAAAGATTGTTTAAATTTCAGCTTTGGAAAAGCAGATAAATCAGGCAAACCACCGGCAAAGATATAATCAAAAGCAGAAAGATCGACTTCACTTATCTGTTTAAAGGGCTTTGAAAAATTGTACTCAAACGGTTTTATCGTTCTTTGCTTGGTGTATTTTTCACTCGACTCAATCGGTAAATGTTCACTAACAAGGTAGCCACTTCTTTGCAAAGACGTTAGCCAGCCTTCAGCCACTAACCCCTGTAAAGCGTTCATCACAGTATGACGATTTACTTGATAGTATTGTGAGAGAGCTCTGGCTGACGGCAGCGCTGAGCCAGGTAGCAATGAACCAGACTGAATTGCATTGCGATATACGTCAATAATTTGCACATATTTGGCTTTACCATCACTAAAGATAATCTCTAAAGGCTGCATATTACTGTCGTATTAAAAAATTCAATCATCATGAAAGCGCACAACGTCAATCTGAAACTCTTCTTACTATTTGAATATCGAATTGGCTATAATTTGGCAGGAGTATTAATGATTTGCCAACTACTTACCTTATCATTTACATATCCTGACTGACGATACGCTTTTTCAATTTCCCCTCTTTCTTTTAATATTGATAGCCCTTTTTCTAGTGCTTTTATCAGAGGCTGGCTTTGAGCTGTAAAACGCGCAACAGGAAAGTGACGGCTATCAGGCATAATGACTTTTAAGTTTTTGATCGGTACGTATGTTTGCCCATTATGTTTAAAGCTTAAATCATCAGAATTGTGAAAAGGCCCTAGCATCACATCAGCTCGTTTTTTATAGAGCATATCTAACATAGTCGTGTACTTTCCTGTGTGATACATGCCATTAAAGTTTAATTGTTGAAGTATTTGCCAGTCATGCTGCCAATTTTGATTTGAAACTGCAATTAACTTCGCTAAATCAGCAGGTTGCTTTACTGACAGAACATCAATATTTCCGCTATGCGTATAGAGCCCAGCCTCTGCACGACCAGCTTCTAACACGGCACTACTAATATGTAATTTATGTTCGAATTGTTTTACCTCATTCAACCAAAGAGGGGTCGCGCTTAAATGTATTGTCCCGTGTTTCATCAATTTAATTCTACGAGGCGGATGATCAACTTGAATATAATTAATTGGTAAATAAAACCCTCCAAGGCGAATTGCTTTAACAAGTAAAGCATGCTCAACAACATCGCGAGAAGCCTTTAAGTTACTGTAATCGTTCACATCTAAAATGTTTCTGTTATCTAAGAACTCAAAGTATTGCCGTCTTATATCATCTTGTATGGCAATAGTGATCGTTGAGTTGTCTACTTCGGCTGTGCTAGCACTTTGCAAGAGCATACAAAAAGACAATAAAAGTAGGCGGGTCATATCAATCCTTAATCTCATCGACGCATTATTATTAAATCGTAATTTAGATGTTAACTCAACTATAAAAAATTTTAACACTGGTCTAGTTGCTTATTTCATTTTGGTTGTATTTGTTCAACCTAAAAAAGACTAACTTATGCAAAAAAACATAGATACGTTAGGAACTATGAAGATGTTAAAACTTATTTCATTAGAAACCGAAAAAGTTAAACTTTCTCCATTAACTGACACTCATCTAAGCGACCTCTTTAAAGCTGGCAGTCATCCAGATATTTGGCGATGGGTTTTGAACAATTATTGTGAGAGCGAAGAGAAGTTAAGACTGTGGTTTAAAAACACCACACAATTTAATCAAAATGAGCAAATTGTCATGGCCATCATAAATAAACCTTGTGGTTCTGTCGTCGGCACAACGCGGCTTTTTCGACTTGATACACATAACCAAAATGCTGAAATCGGTCATACATTCATTGCTAAGTCAGCACAAAAAACCTATGTAAATACTCATGCAAAATATCTACTGCTCAGTCATGCCTTTGAGGATTTAGGCTTAGTGAGAGTCACCTTTTGTACTCATGAAAACAATATTATCTCAAGAAACGCGATTTCGCGTCTGGGTGCAAGATTTGAAGGGGTAGCATACAAACATCGTAAATTACCTAACGGTAATTTTAGAAATACAGCTATCTTCAGTATTACTGATGAGCAATGGCCCGCGATAAAGACAAAGTTAATTTCGCGAATGCATGAAACTAAAGCGGCAACAAGCTAAAAAACTTAATTGATTTAGGACGACAATAAAAGAGTTTATTCTCGGGTTTATTGATTCCTGATGTTTTTTACAACTGTGGATTGGATATTAGGCAAGACAAAGGCTGTCACTAAGAGGCTGTTAGTATAGTTATTCTGTCGAAGTCAGCCAAGAACGGCGAATAAACATTCAATTCGCGATGCTCAAAGAGTTCGACCAAAGGCTTTCACTCCTTTGTCATTCGCCACTCTCATAACCCTTCATGCGAAGAAACCCGTGCTTCGTAATTCATTTCACGTATTAAAAGCCTCTAATTTGTACAAAATACATACCTCAAAGATAAACATACCCAAATTTGTTAACGCCTTATGATCTGCATCTAATCATCTTTAAATGTAGTCAGTCATCTAGGTTATTTTGCTTACTAGTAAACATATTTGAGAATATTGCCTGACTAGCATTAACAAAATGAAATACAATATGAGTAAACGGCATACTCAAATGGAAGATCATCCGTCAATAAGGACATTGATGCCATATATCATTTAAATGGGTATTACGGTCAACTTTCGCATAACTTAAGCTAAGACTTATCTAGCTAAATCAGGCAATTAAAAAACTCTAACAGCAATTAAACTGTTATAAATATAAATGGCTTAAGCAACTCCCTTACAGCAGCTGAACACTTTTTGTACTACTTTATTTACAAATCATAAAAAACGAGTTCTTAACATTGATTAAATACTCGGTTCAATGGCGCCCCAGAGCGATCTGTTCACTTTTCTCTGCGTAATGGCTTTTAATAACTGTCGCGAGGCCAAAACCATGTTGTACTACTTAATTACCAGTCAAAACTACAAAACCTTTAGAAACATTGAAGATAAAGTAAAGGGAATTGCCTACGTTGAAGACATCACTCACCTCTGTAACCATGAACCACACCCTTGGCAAAGCTGGCTAACGAATAAGGTAGCTCATCTTATCAAAGCTGAATCATTATTTGCGATGTTGGTTGTAGTATCTGTGATTATAGCTGCCTCAATGACTGACTTATCTACCGGTCTTTTTGTAATTGGGGGGATAGTTGTTGTGCTATTTAGTATCTGGGTCTGCGGACTAGTTGGCATTGAGCAAGTTTCTCACTATATTTCATGCCAAGATATGCTCAAAGATAAAGAAGACTCACTCGCTTTGTACATCGAAGCACAAGAGGAAAACAAGGAAACAATTGAAAACATTTTAAAATCGGAAAAGGAGCTTAGCTTGTACAAAGTTGATATTTAATTTTTAGCGGGACAAGTCCCGCTTTTAACACTTTACTTCTGATTAGACAGTTTTTCTTTTGCTGCCTCTACTTTTGCAAAGTCTAATCCTAATTCATTTACAGCCTCTTTAATCAAACTAGGATTTTGCATGACCAAGCCCATTAACTGCTGAAGTTTATCTTGAGGGATACCTAGCTGTTGCACAATCCCCATCGCCATGAGTGGATTTTCTGTAAGCGCTTCAAAAAGCTGATTAATTTGCTCATCTGCAATATTATGTTCTTTAAGAATCGCAATAATTGGGTTCATAATTTATTACTCGGAATTAATCTATGACTTCTAAATGTGGTCAAAATCATTGTTTTCAACTCTCACCGTGAAGTTTATTATATTTATCTAAAGCTGTTTGAACTCGCTGTACCAAGGTTTTATCAGTTTTAAGACTAAATGCCATGCATGCCCGACGATTATCTATTTCTTTCACCTCTATGACTTTTCTGAGCATAGAGTAATCATACCCAAGTTCTTTCATCCTCTCTGAGGCGGTATATTCAGTGTGTAAAATAAGATCAACTCTTCCACCAAGTAACTTTCTAGGTGAGGAACTGGGGTCTGAAGTGAGATCTAAATTTAATCCAGGCTTAAAACCTGCGTCTGTCAGGTACCCATCACTTACGCTACCTCTCACAATAGAAATCACATATTGTTTTGCATCTTCAAGAGAGCTGAGTTGGATATCATTTCTTGTCTTTAAAGAAAATAAATACTCTTTAACAGGAGCCATTAGCGGGCAAACCCATTGAAATAGCTTCTCTCGTTCAGGAGTGCGATAAATTGAGTAGATCATTGTATTGGCTTGTGTCTTAGCCAAATGCATAGAACGCAGCCATGGATAGCTTGTTATTTTATATTCAACACCAGCATCAGTTAAAACAGCTCTCACCTTATCTGTAGAGCGGCCGACGAGCTGACCTTCAGCATTTGTATAGTTATAAGGTAACCACTCTTCAGTCACAACTTGAAGAGTTTCAAATGCAGGAGCCTTAATACTGAAAATTAAGGCTAAATAAAGATAAAGTTTCATTTATTCCTCAAGGCAAGTAATAGTGACTTGCCTATCTAAGAATGCATCAACTGCGAATGCGATTAACTCATCAACTTGAGATTCAAACTCTTCTAGCTGTTTTTCTATCTTTTGAAAATAGCTATTAACTTGTCCCCGAGTGAGTTTTCGATTTAATAAAGAATATTCTTTTTCAGCGAGTAACTTGTCATACCTTGGAACAAAAGAAAATATAGCATAACTAGGGGGCGATATCTTTTTCACTGCAAATTGGCAAAATTCTTCGATATAGTCGACGCCATCAGGGCCCAAACAACCGGGTTCAACACGGTAAAGAAGTTGGATCCTCATGTCTTTGTTCATTTTATTTACCTAAAAAAGACCACCTTTTTGATTTTTCCTTTTTCAACCTGGTAGCTAGTTACAAACTCAGAACGCTTATCAACTTCACCTGCTTTCTGAGTGCAAATTTCCGAGCTTTCATGATCAATAACAATGCTGCCATGCACAATTCGCTTTAGCGATTTTGAATTTAAGCATTTCATTTTTTTAAACATTAAGCCATAGCGTTTGATTAAATCTTCTTTACCCGTAAACATGAGTTCTTGTGGGTACATGTAGAACTCTACATCATCAGCATATAATGCCAAGAATGATTTAATGTTTCGTTGATTATAGGCAACAATTAGTTCATCTATCACTTTTTCGGCTGCTTTTTCTTCTGCTGTTTTAATATTGCTTAGGGCAGACGCCTTATCTTCAAAGGCTGGGTTTGCGTTAATAGCAAATGAAAAAAAGAACAACGTGATAAAACTTAAAGATCTCATAGGTACCTAATTAAAATACAACATAAACTTGTGCACCATAGCAAATCACAGACTTTTTTCATAGCTTACCAGTATTGTTCGACTGATATATGACCAGGTTCGGAACGTCGGTGTCTTGAATAACCTAGCGTTTGAAGAAGTTGCGACAAATCTTTTACCATCTCAGGATTTCCACAAATCATAAAATGAGAATCTTTAGGTAAACGTTCTTGATTAAAAAACTTTGCTATCTCATTATCTCGAATTAAGTCTGTTATTCTGCCTCTTAACCCTTTTTCTGGCATTTCTCGCGTAACTAGGGGTAAGTAAGTAAAGTGCTTAAACAACTTTTGGTTCGCATGTATAAAGTCTTTATAGGTTAAATCTGTATTGAACCTGACACTATGAATAAGAACTATTTGTTGATAATTGTTCCACACCTTGCCGTCAGCCAGTATAGATAAAAAAGGGCCAATACCTGTACCAGACGCTATCATCCAAAGAATCTCTCGCTTGGGAGATTCTTCAATGGTTAAAAAGCCGTTTGCTTTCGCCTCAACGTCGATGCTGCAACCTACTTCTAATTCAGCCAGACTGGAAGTTAGCTTACCACCTTCAACTTCTGTTAGATAGAACTCAAGAATAGGATCTCTCGGTGCATTGACATAGGAGTAAGCACGGGCAATTCTTTTATCGCCGATTGTCATCGCTAACTTGGTAAATTGTCCGGCTTGAAAAGGTTCGACATCTGCGGCTACCTTCAGGGTAAAAAGTGTTGGCGTCCACCAGTTAACTTCAGTAATTTTTCCACTAACCCATTGAGACATATAAAAGCTCTGTTTGTTTGACACTCTATAAATGTGGCAGATTGAAACGATATGTCAAAAATCTTAACCGTTAATAAATTCTAGACAAAAAAAAGCCACACTATTCAGTGCGGCCTTTTGGGGTGTGATTCGCTTTCATTTTGGGCGTGTCTCCAAAAATCAGCGATTACGTTACCAAGGAACTTTTTTGCTCAAAACCTAACGAGCAAATAACAACTTAAAACTCTTTTCTAATAGCTTAGATTGACTCTAAAGCAATCTTAACCATTTCATTAAATGTGCTTTGTCTTTCTTCTGCGGGTGTTGCTTCACCTGTGATCACATGGTCACTTACAGTAAATAATGCCATTGCTTTCGCGCCATATTCGGCTGCAACACCGTACATGCCCGCTGTTTCCATATCGACTGCTAATACACCTAGCTTGTCTAATTCTTCATAGAAAGAACCATCAGCTTGGTAGAAAGTATCAGTAGTAAATACATTACCAACTTTGGCTTCAATACCTAGTTTACGTGCTGCATTAACACCGTTTTCTAGTAGACCGAAATCAGCAATCGCCGCATAGTCATAACCACGAACACGTGCACGGTTTACATTTGAATCTGTGCTTGCGCCTTGCGCAAAAATAACGTCGCGTATTTTGATGTCTTGGCTAATTCCACCACACGTACCGATGCGGATAAGGTTCTTAACACCGTAGCTAACAACTAGCTCTCGCGCATAGATAGACATTGATGGAATGCCCATACCTGAACCCATGATGCTTACAGGTTTACCATTGTATGTGCCTGTAAAACCAAACATGTTACGAACACCTGTAACTTGGCGAGCGTCTTCAAGGAAGTTTTCTGCAATATATTTTGCGCGTAAAGGGTCACCGGGCATTAATACCGTTTCAGCAAAATCACCATTGTTCGCATTGATATGAGGAGTACTCATTCTCTTTTCCTTCTTACGCCTTGAACAGGTCGTCAGCAAAGCTGTCGCCGTAGTCAAGTGTTGATAAATTAAACCACTGGGCAAGGGTTTGACCTATGTCAGCAAAACTTTGTCGTTCGCCGAGTGCGATATTGTCAATCCCCGGTGTATAAGCCAGTACCGGTACATATTCACGTGTATGATCTGAACCTGGTGCTGTTGGATCGCAGCCGTGGTCTGCCGTAATAATTAATAAATCATCTTTTTGTAACTTATTAAGTATCGTTGGTAGGAAATCATCGAATTGCTTTAGCGCTTCGGCATAACCTACTGCATTACGTCTGTGACCAAATTTTTCGTCAAAATCCACAAGGTTTGTGAAAATCAAACTGTGATCAGGGGCGCTGTCGATGATCTCAGAGGTTTTCTCTAATAAATTCATCAAGCCTGGCGCTTTATGTTTCTGAGTTATGCCCTGATGTGCATAAATATCAGAAATCTTACCAATGCTGATCACTTCACCACCATCTTGCGCCAACTTATCTAGTAACGTTGGTGCAGGGGGTAGCACAGAGTAATCTTTACGATTACCTGTTCTCATAAAGTCGGCACTCGACGTGCCTATAAATGGCCGCGCAATCACTCGTCCTATATTCATATCATCAAGCAGTGCCCGTGCGATTTCACATACTTGATAAAGCTTGTCAAGGCCGAATGATTGCTCGTGTGCGGCTATTTGGAACACACTATCAACTGAGGTATAACAAATTGGCATGCCAGTTTTTACATGCTCTTCACCTAGTTGTTCTAAAATAACGGTGCCTGAACCGTAGCAGTTGCCTAAAATTCCTGGAATTTCAGCGCGTCTGCACAGTTCAGTAACAAATTCTTCAGGGAAGCATGATTGTGTATTAGGGAAATACCCCCAATCAAATAACACAGGTACGCCCGCCATTTCCCAATGGCCAGATGGCGTATCTTTACCACTTGAAAGCTCTTTAGCATAACCCCAAGCCGCTTTTGGCGCTGAGCGTTCTGCCACTTCACACGCTTCTTTACCCGCTGCTTCACAAGCGTCAACTAAACCAAGTTTAGTTAAGTTTGGTAAAGGAAGTGCCTCTCCTTTCTCTTCTTTATATGCAGCTAAAAGGTGCGCAAGGGTATTTGCTCCTAAATCTCCAAATTTCTCTGCGTCTGGAGCGGCTCCTACGCCTAAGCTGTCTGCCATCAGGATAATTGCTCTTGCCATAATATACCTCTTAACTTATGCCAATTTGGAGAATGAAAAGTTGCCTCCGAATCAGAGTGGACACTTTAATAGTTGGTTAACAACAGCGTACAGGACATAAGTCCGCTTTTAAAACTAGACGCTAATTGTCACGAAAATGTCACAAATAACCTGTTTTTAGCAAGCGGACATAAGTCCTGTCACAGAAATATCAAAATCGCTAAATTTGCTCCCTAAGCGAAGCAAAAGAGATTATTCGTGTCTTTTTTGTTATTGTGATCTTCCGAGTGAATCAACAGTTGGGTGTGAACTTTAGTGACACGAACAATTATAGCTATTGCTGGTGCATCTGCATCTGGCAAGTCTCTTTTTACGCAAACTATTTATAACGAGCTTGTAAATGAGCTAGAAGATGGTTCTATTGCCATCATCGAAGAAGATGCCTATTACAAAGATCAATCGCATTTACCGTTTGAGCATAGAACACAAACAAACTATGACCATCCGGATGCATTTGAACATGAGCTTCTTAAATCGCATTTAGAGCAATTAAGATCTGGTCAGTCTGTAGAAGTGCCAAGTTACGATTATGCGCAGCATACTCGTAGTAAGGAGACTCGTCAGGTTAACCCTGCGAAAATATTAATTGTTGAAGGCATTTTATTACTCAGCGACCCTGAGTTATGTAAAGAGTTTGATATAAAGGTATTTATTGATACGCCTCTTGATATTTGTTTACTGCGTCGAACGCAACGTGACATTGAGCAGCGAGGCCGAACACTACAATCTGTTGTGGAGCAGTATCAAGCAACGGTAAGACCCATGTTCTATCAATTTATAGAACCATCTAAGCATTCAGCTGATTTAGTGGTTACACGCGGTGGTATGAATCGCGTGGCGATTGATATAATCAAAAGCAAGATAAAATACTTGCTACAAGAATAAAAACGGGAATTTACCATGACAACAATAATGAGCCTAGTGGGCATGATGGTCCTGCTGGGCATTGCATTTGTAGCTTCAACCAACCGCAAAGCCATTAATTTGCGTACAGTTGGGGTGGCGTTTGCACTTCAGCTTTTTATCGGTGGTTTTGTACTATTTTCAGAAGCTGGCAGAAATATTCTTGACCAATTATCAAGTAAAGTATCAGCGGTAATTGGCTATGCAGGAGATGGCATCGAGTTTTTATTCGGCACTCTTGCAAAAAGTGATAGTAATGTTGGTTTTATTTTTGCGATCCAAGTATTACCGGTTATCGTATTTTTTTCTGCGCTAGTCGCAGTGCTCTATCACCTTGGCATAATGACTTGGGTCATTAAAATTCTAGGTGGTGGTTTACAAAAATTGCTTAAAACGTCTCGTCCAGAGTCGCTTTCTGCAACAGCTAATATTTTTGTGGGACAAACTGAAGCACCTTTAATCGTTAAGCCGTTTATCCCAAGTATGACCAAGTCTGAGCTATTTGCCGTGATGGTAGGTGGCCTTGCAACCGTAGCAGGTTCTGTGATGGCTGGTTACGTTGCAATTGGTGTAGAGCTCAAATATTTGATTGCTGCCAGCTTTATGGCTGCACCAGGTGGTTTCTTAATGGCAAAAATGATAGTGCCAGAGACAGAAACTCCAAAACAAGATTTGTCAGATGTTATTTCTGATGAAGAAAAACCTGTAAACGTAATTGATGCAGCAGCATCAGGTGCGTCAAGCGGTATGCATTTAGCCCTTAACGTAGGTGCTATGTTACTTGCATTCGTTGCGTTGATTGCATTGTTGAATGGCTTGTTAGGCGGAATTGGCGCTTGGTTCGACCATCCAACACTCACGTTACAGGAGATTTTAGGTTATATATTCGCACCTGTTGCATGGTTACTAGGTGTACCTTGGAGCGAAGCTGTAACAGCCGGTAGTTTTATCGGACAAAAGCTAGTAGTTAACGAATTCGTTGCATATCTAGACTTCATGAATTATCGAGAAGGGTTAAGTGCACATACACAAGCAATTGTCACATTTGCGTTATGTGGATTTGCTAACCTTTCATCGATTGCAATCTTACTAGGCGGACTTGGCGGTATGGCGCCGAGTCGAAGAAAGGATATCGCACGCTTAGGGCTCAGGGCGGTTTTAGCAGGGTCAATGGCTAACCTAATGAGCGCCGCAATTGCAGGGTTTTTCCTCTCGCTAGCTTAGAAACTTATCGAGATTTCCCTAAAATTTGCAAAACAATTGGTTGGTTGCTTTAAGGGGTTAAAGTAATCACACTAACTTGAACGATACTTCACCAAAGGGCCTTTATGGCCCTTTTATCGTTTCTGAAGCAACTTATTTTTTAATGAAAGAGTTTTCAATGAAAAATATGCACTCAGCCCCTCAGTTACCTTCCTTAACTTATATGCTCTTAATTAACGTCTGCAGTTTATCTTGCTTTAAAAAGTTCTCTAATGACAAGAAAAGCGGTTCTGGCAAATCATCTAACCCAAACCATTGCCAACATAGACACTTATTTGGCTCCATGATTTCAGGCTCGCCTTCTACACCATTTGCCACCACGTACAGAGTCACATAATGTTTATTTAATGGATTAAATACATCATTAGAAAAACCTAACTGACTTACTTCAGAAACCTTCAATCCAGTCTCTTCTAGCGTCTCTCTGATTGCACAAGCCGCTATTTCTTCACCCATTTCTAGATGGCCACCTGGTGTAGCCCACGTATTCGCCCCATGAGCACCAATACGTTCACCGAGTAGAATTTTACCGTCACGAATAATGACAACAGCTACACCCACTCGAACTTGTTCTGACATAATCATTTTCCTTAAGGATATTAAAAAGCCGCTTCGCAGCGGCTCTATATTAATAAGTATTTATTTCTTGGTTAATACGGCGGCATAGAAGCCATCGTACTCACAGTTAATTCCCGGTTGTAGGTTTAATTCTTCTAGTAATTCAAAGTTTGGATTATTTTCAAGGAATGCCTGAACTTGCTGCTGGTTTTCGCTCGGAAAAATAGAGCAAGTCGCATACACAAGCTTGCCTCCAATTTTACACATCTGGCTGTAACGCTGCAGAATTTCGGCTTGTAAGCTGATCAGGGTATTAATGTTTTCAGGCTGCAAATGCCATTTTGCATCTGGGTTACGGCGGATCACCCCTGTGCCTGAGCACGGCACATCCAACAACACGCGATCAAATTTTTCTTTTAAACGCTTAATCGTTTTACTGTTTTTAATTAAACGTGTTTCAAGCATATGCACACCCGCACGCTTTGCACGTTTTTTCAACGCATCTAGCTTATGCTGATGAATATCCATTGATAATATGTAGCCTTTATTTTGCATTAGATCAGCAAGGTGTAAGCTCTTACCCCCTGCACCTGCGCACGCATCAACTACTCGCAAGCCGGGTTTTACGTCAAGTAATGGCGCAATCTGCTGAGAGCCCGCATCTTGCATTTCAAACCAGCCTCTGCTGAATGCATCTGATTTAAATAAATAGCCGTATTCTTCAACTTCTAAGCAGTTTTCTTGCTCAAGTAGTTTGGTGATTGATTGGCTCTTTTTCAAAGACGTTTGTAACGTTTCTGCGTCGGTCTTCAATGTATTTACACGAAGGTAAGGTTTCGCAGGTACGTTCAGTGCCTGCGCGATATTAACCCAGTCATCACCTAGCTCTTGCTCAGCGCGTTGCCAAAGCCAATCAGGGTAACTTTGTTGCTCTGCAGGCAAGGCTTCATCAAGGTTTGCTTTTAATGTCTCAACATCTAAACCAGCATATTCAGACCAATTTGGTAACTCTACGCAATTTAACAGCTGATAAGCTTCAAAGTGTAGCCACGGCCAATTCTCATCTGAGGTATCGATATCAAGTGCCGTATTAAGCTGGCGGTGATAACGGATCAGCTCATAGCAATGCTGCACATAATAAGCTTTGGTTGCTTGATTCCAAAAAGCTTGGTTGGCAAGGCCAGCTTCTATTGCTTTATCAGCGTATTGCTCTGTTTCAAAAACTTGTTTAATACAGCTAATAATGGCTTCAACACATTGGCTATCGTTTAACACTCGCCTAACTCCTAAATTCAATAACGACGCGGATTGTAGCTGATTTTGAGATAAGCGACGAGCACAATCCATATAAAACATGTAGGACACCGATTACATTTGCAACAGTTCATTACAAATTCGAACTTGTTTGCTAAATAATTAAACTTAAGATAGGAGCATATAAGGTTCTAGGAAAGGAATTGAAAATGAAACAAACGCTTTTATTGATGATAGCTCTAGGCACATCCTATTCAGCGATGGCCGCAAAAGACATACCAATAAAAACCAATCGCAGCCTGATTGAAACTAAAAGCCCGATTATGTTTGCCTATCATGATAAAGACGCCAATTTAGCTGAACTTAATCTTGAAAATATGGAGTTTACTCAACTCGAACTACCAAAAGATACTTTTGGTTTTGATTACGGCAAGCTTGCCGGCTCAACTAAAGTCACCGCTTTTGTAATGAATAAGGAAGGCATTTATTCTGTCGATAAAAACGGCACTAAAAAAGTACTCGAAACCAATACATTGCTTTCTAAACTTGAATTCGACGAGTTCGAGAAAATCAATTTTATTAGTGACATTAATGACGATGGTCTGAGCGATATTGTTCTGCCTGATTTAACTCACTCAGAAATTTACATTCAAAACTCAGATAGCAGCTTTACCAAACACACATTCAGCACTGAACCTAAGTTTTCGGGTAATTTTAGGAGCGGCAAATTACGTCTGGATATTGACTTAACCATTGTGCCAAAAGTATTCGATATAAACCAAGACGGATTGAACGATTTAGTTTTTCATGGCGAAGAAAAAATTGATGTACTTTATGCCAATAAATTAGGGTATGAAGACACGCTTCAGACATTAAAGCTGCCTGTTAAGACTGGCAAACTTGATGACGTAGAAGCGAATCGCCGTATTGCTAAATTACTCGATATCAACAATGACGGTAAGCTCGACCTCGTTACACGTTATGCGCCAATTGTTGAAGGCATGGACTCACTCGATGTTGAACTCACTTTTCAGGTATTCTATGGTCAAGAAAATGGTCAATTCTCAGCAACCCCATTAACATTGCCTAAGGCTTCTGGCACCAGTCGCTTTGAGTTTGATACTGATTTTAACGGCGATGGCAAAAGTGAATTACAGAAGTTTCATGTCGACTTTGGCCTAGGCACCATTGCCTCTATGGCACTAGGTGGCGGTAGTACTGATGTTGATGTCGAGATCAGCTTTTATGCGCAAAAGCCAGACGGCACCTTTTCTGTAAAGCCTGACTCTGAAAAAGAGGTTGAAATGGAAATTGGCATGAGTAGTGATGAATTGGCATTAACTTATTATGCCGGAGACATTAACGGTGATGGAAAACAAGATGCGGTATTCAAAACCGGCAGTAAAACGCTCAGCGTTTACTATGGCAATGCTGAAACTGTGTTAAACAAAAAGCGCCGTAAGATTAAACACAAACTACCAGAAGATGGCAATGACATTAAACTGGTCGATATCAATAATGATGGCAAACATGACTTTGTTCTTAGGTTTCAAGATGATGATGGAAAAAGTACCATCAAAACAATTTTAAATTAATTACGACAGGTTTTACGCTGCAATTGGGAGTACTTACAGTACTCCCTTTTTTATTCCGAAATAAAAGGATGTACCCAACTATTTGCTTGTAGAGTCGCATTTATTTCATTATCTTTAAAATTAGAAGAATAATAACTCGGTGATTTACGTGCAGTATCTTCCTCTCACACACGCACATTTTCAAGATGTGATCTCACTGGCTAACATCGTTCATGGTGAGAATTATATGAATGAACAAAGCCTAACTAAAATGCATCAACAAGGTATCAAGCATGAAATTAATGCCAGCTTTGTTGCGATAAATGATAAAAACGAACTCGTCGGGTTTAGACTCAGCTACGCTGCTGAACAATGGGACATAGACAAATGGTGTAGTCCTAAACTTTGGCCTGTTCTTCCTTCGCAGATGGCTTATTTCAAATGCATTGCAGTGTCAGAAAAAGCCCAAGGCCAAGGTATAGGCCCCAAATTACTTCATGCCTCTATTGTTGCGTTAAGGCAACAAGGTGCTTTAGCTGGTGTTGCTCATTTATGGAAGCAAAGCCCTGGTAATGGCGCGGTGAAATATTTCACAAAAGCAGGTGGAGAGCTTATTAAGCTTCATGATAATCGTTGGACCCAGTTATGTGATACGCAAGGTTATGTCTGTACAGTCTGTGAAAACAGTTGTCAGTGCCAAGCTGCAGAAATGGCTTTATTGTTTTAAGCCATGCAGATATCAATTGCGCGATAGTTAAATCGCGCAATATTAGAGTTGTTATTTCAAAAACATTTCTGCCATTAAATTCTGTTTACCATGGGATTTGCTCGCCTTTATAACTGTAAAATCCACCACTTTGGTCATCAGTTAAAGACTCAATAACTTGCTTTAACCCAAGTGCCGACTCTTCTGCACTGATCAATGCATTTGGTCCGCCCATTTCTGTTTGAACCCAGCCAGGGTGCAGTGCAACTGTTTTAACGCCTTGTGGCAACAAATCATTTGATAGACTTTTAACTACTGAATTTAAAGCCGCTTTCGAACTGCGATATATGTAACCACCGCCTTTAGTATTTTCAGTATGGCTGCCAACTCGCGATGATAAAGCTGCTATTATTTTGAGCTCACTATTTAGAACTTGAGATACAAATGCTTCTGCCAGTTTTGTTGGCGCTATCACATTAGCCTCAAAGACCTCTCGCCACGCCTGTGCATCACAATTGCCAAAACCATAGCCTTTAGGCCCATAGATCCCGGCATTATTCAAAAGCACATCAATTTTTGAGTCTACAAGTTTTGCGCTTAGAGCTGCTATTTGCAGATAATCTGTAATATCTAATTCATAGATATGGAGATGTTTATATTCATTTTTTAACTGATTGAGCATAGTAGCTGTATTATTGCAACGACACGTTGCGATTACTTGCCAACCATCAGCTAAAAAAAGCTTCGTCAACGCTAACCCAATGCCACGATTTGCACCAGTAATAAACACTGTTTTCA
>CAYZOE010000064.1:0-27016 GCA_964479805.1 uncultured Pseudoalteromonas sp.
TCCTAGCGTCACGGTATTACCTTCGTCATCAGCGGCAATAAAGCCTGTTACCACAAAGATGTGATCTTTATCTAAAGTCGCTAAGCACGCTTGCTTATTTTGCTGATGAACTAACTGACCGTTATGTACAGTAAATAACGTTCTGGCATCAACCGCTTGGGCTTGTAAACCGCTTTCTGATAGGTAGTTCGCTAGAATGCGCGCAGACCATAATTCACCATGTGCTAATAGCTCAGCTTCATTTAGAGTTTTACTGTTCGCGGCTTGGGTGATAACTTGTAATTCAGTCAACAGAGTATCGGCTAGTTGGCGCTGCTTTTCACCCTGGAATAATGCATTAATCAGTTCGATTTGATGGTTCTCAACCTGCAACAAAATATCGTTAAAACTTTGCTGCTCTTGCTGCTGATAGCTTTGCCAAAGTTTAACTAGGGTGTTGGTGGTTTTACCTGCGGCTGACACCACAACACAATCGCCCAACTGACACTGACCAACCACGATTTGTGCGACAGCCTGATAACGCGAAGCCGAGCTTAAGCTCGACCCGCCAAATTTATGTACTACTCTTGTCATTTTCTTTTACCAAAGTGCCGGATGGGCAGGTGTTAATTTACAGGCTTTGCTATCAGCAGACGCAGGTGCCTTTCCTGGCTGTGTTTTAGCAAAAGCCGCTTCTAGGTCTGCAAGTAGGTCTGCTACTTCCTCAATACCAACAGAAATACGGATCAAAGTATCGCCTACACCTGCTTCTAAGCGTGCTTTAGGTTCCATGCCTGCATGTGTCATGGTCGCTGGGTGGCAAATTAAACTCTCAACACCGCCTAAAGACTCAGCCAACGAGAACTCTTTCACTGTTGTTAAGAATGCCGCCGCATCTTCAAGACCACCTGCGATATCAAAACTCACCATGCCACCAAACCCTAACTGCTGCTTTTTAGCCAGTTCGTGTTGCGGGTGTGATTCAAGACCAGGGTAATAAACTTTACGTACGTACTCAGACTGCTCTAAGTACTTGGCGATAGCTAAGGCATTTTCTTCGTGTTGCTTAAGACGCACTTTAAGGGTTCTTAAACCACGTAATGTAAGATAACTATCAAATGGCGCACCAGTAATACCAATGTTATTTGCCCACCAAGCCAGTTCTTCACCTAACGCTTGAGTTTTCGCAATCACCGCGCCACCAACGACATCAGAATGGCCGTTAATGTATTTCGTGGTCGAATGCACCACAATATCAACACCAAATGAAATTGGGTTCTGTAGCGCTGGAGATAAAAACGTATTGTCAGCCCCCACTAAAGCACCCACTGCATGGGCTGCATTCACAACCGCCTCAATATCTGTAAGACGAAGAATTGGGTTACTCGGCGTTTCAATCCAAACCAGTTTAGGTTTGATCTCTGCAATTTGTGCAAGACTGTCAGTGCGAGTTAAGTCCAAAACCTTTAGTTTTAACAAGCCACGCTTTTCAAGTGAGGTGAATAAACGATAACTACCACCATAACAATCATGTGGAATAACTAACGTATCGTCGTGATTTAAAAGTTGTGTAACTAGGTGCACAGCCGCCATACCTGTTGCTGTGATGATGCCTTTTTCTCCGCCCTCAAGCTGCGCTAATGCTTCAGCTAGAATATCGCGGTTTGGGTTCCCGCTACGGCCGTAATCGTAATCACGTTTAGTATCGAAATCAGCGAACGAATACGTTGTAGAAAGATAAAGAGGAGGCACGACCGCACCATGATGCTTATCGGCTTCGATACCATGTCTGACTGCGACTGTTGATTTATTGCGTTGGCTCATATCACCACCTAATATATGGATGTTTAGACGTCCAAAAGGTTAGATGATCAAATTGGAGAAGTCAAAACATTTATACTGCTAAATGGCTATTTAACTAGAATTTGACTATCTTTTTTAAACCGATAAAATTTCGCCACCTCGTTAACTAATATTGTTAATAAGACTGGGTTTTTGACCATAAATCGGTACATTAACCTTAGTTTGAGTTGGGCGTTAGTCAAACTAAGTCAATTAAAGCCGTCGCAAACGAGCGTAGTCTTATTGGCAGTAATTACTCTAAAGGCAGCAGAAAAATATTATGGCTAAATGGAACGGTGAGTACATCCACCCTTATGCAGAGCATGGCAAAAAATCAGAACAAGTGAAGAAGATCACAGTATCTATACCTTTAAATGTGTTAAAAGTACTGACTGATGAGCGTACCCGTCGTCAAGTGAACAATTTGCGCCATGCAACAAACAGCGAGTTACTGTGTGAAGCATTTCTGCATGCATTTACGGGCCAACCGCTACCAAGCGACGAGGATTTAAGAAAAGACAATCCAGAGAAGATCCCTGTTGAAGTGCGTAACATTATGAAAGAGATGGGTTTAGAGATCCCTGAAATTGACGAAGAAGGTTAATCAGCTTTTTTATTATTACAAAGAAAACATAAAAAACCTCGCCATCGCGAGGTTTTTTATTAATTTAATCTTATAAAAGATTAAGATTCAAATTATGCCATGTAGTTTTCTGGTAAATCGATTTGCGCAACACCAGAATCAATCGCAGCTTGCGCCACAGCTTTAGCAATACGTGGTAATAAACGAGGATCCATTGGCTTAGGAATAATATACTCAGCACCAAACTCTAGCGACTCTACATCGGCAGCTTTAAGCACCTGCTCAGGCACAGGCTCTTTGGCAATGCCTCGAATGGCTTCTACGGCTGCAATCTTCATTTCGTCGTTTATCGCTGTTGCGCGCACGTCAAGTGCACCTCGGAAGATAAACGGGAAACACAAAACGTTGTTCACTTGGTTAGGATAATCCGAACGGCCTGTTGCCATAATTAAATCGTTACGTGCACCATGTGCAACTTCTGGGTTAATTTCAGGATCTGGGTTTGAACAAGCGAATACTACCGGCTTATCAGCCATAAGCTTTAAGTCTTCTGGAGAAAGCAAGTCAGGGCCTGATACACCCACAAATACATCTGCTTCAGCGATAACATCTTGTAATGTTCGCTTATCAGTGTTGTTAGCAAATAGCTTCTTGTACTCATTTAAGTCATCACGACGAGTGTGAATAACGCCTTTACGGTCTAGCATATACATGTGCTCACGTTGCGCACCACACTTAATCAACAGCTCCATACACGCGATTGCTGCAGCACCCGCACCTAAACATACAATAATAGCGTCATGAATGTCTTTACCTTGTACTTCAAGTGCATTCAACATACCCGCAGCAGTTACAATTGCAGTACCATGCTGGTCGTCGTGGAATACCGGAATATCACAACGCTCGATGAGTGCTTTTTCAATCTCAAAACATTCTGGTGCTTTAATATCTTCAAGATTAATACCACCAAAGGTGTCTGCGATATTCGCAACCGTATTAATGAAGTCTTCTGTGGTACGATGCTTTACTTCAATATCGATTGAATCTAAGCCTGCAAAACGTTTAAATAGTAACGCTTTACCTTCCATTACTGGCTTAGAAGCTAGTGGGCCTAAGTTACCTAAACCCAAAATGGCAGTACCGTTGCTGATCACAGCAACCATATTACCTTTACCGGTATAACGGTATGCATTAGCAGGATCTGCAGCAATTTCTCGAACTGGCTCAGCCACACCTGGGCTGTAGGCCAACGCAAGATCTTTAACAGTTTCGGCTGGTTTAGTTAATTCAACACTGATTTTACCTGGAACGGGATGAGCGTGGTAATTTAAAGCTTGTTCACGAAAGTCTGACATGACGCGATTTTTTCCTGCAAAGAAGTTAAAAGTGAGAGTGAAATAATTTGCAATAACTAAAAGATACTCGCTTTCTAGATATATTCAAGCAATTTCAGGTCTATCCACTTTTTAGCGAAATTTATCTGCAAGATGCTGTAATTTTGCAGATTTTATGAAAAAAGTTTTTAGCTTTTTTGACACTCAAGTGACTAAATAAAAGGTCAAAGTGCTTAATAAACCAGCTATTCCTGCGACTAAAAACCCCGCCCCAAAAAATGAAGATAAAATCAAGATTTTACTGCATTTTAAGCGATTTTAACTACAATTACGCAATTTTAATGGTCAAACAAAACAGGTTGTAACAGCCGCATTTTTAAGAAAATTAAGTTACATATCGACAAAAAGTGCAAAGTTATTCATTTAGTTAATACGTCAGATTTTACGGATACGCTACGAAAAAGTTTTTATACATAAGAAATAATTTTGCAAAAGAACGGTCAAAACAGAGAGACTAAGTCAGCAGGAAATGATGAATATTCAGAGGATTAATGAGTTCTAGATATAAAAAAAGCACCCAAGTGGGTGCCTTTCTCAAACAAGCGCTGCTTACTTCTTGCTGCTAAGAGCACCGAAACGCTTGTTGAAGCGATCAACACGACCACCTGTATCAAGAATCTTCTGCTTACCTGTGTAGAACGGGTGACATGCAGAACATACGTCTAGGTGAATGTCTTTACATAGTGTTGAACGAGTTTCAAATTTGTTACCACATGAACAAGTTGCTGTGATTGACTCGTACTTAGGGTGGATACCTTCTTTCATAGTAAACCTCTAGGTTAGGCCGTATCGCTCTCCAAACCCGAAGTTTGGCACCATACGTAGTTATATTCAAATTAGTGGACGCGTATTTTATTGGAGTCGCCTGAGATCTACAAGCAATAATTGCACAAAAACTAAATAAATAACCCGTTAATTACGCCTAATCCATCGAACAGTAATTTACTTCGCGTTTTCCTCTGGGATTTCAAGGTCTGCTTTAGTACATTATAACCATCTACAGCCATGTTCGAACATTCATGCTATTTGTTGAAGTTGCCCTTAAAGTCCCACTACATAGAACCTTTGATTATAAAATCGACCCGAGCAAAACAGTTCAAAGAGGCTGTCGTGTGTGGGTGACTTTTGCCAATAGAAAATTGGTGGCCATGGTCGTTGATATCAAGACTAAAACAGATGTGCCTGATAATAAAATCAAAGCCATCACCTCTGTCATCGATGAGTGCCCTATTATCAGTGATGCATATCTTACTTTCTTGAAATTTACAGCACGTTATTATTGCCACTCACTAGGCGAAACCATTTTTACAGCACTACCAGCATCTTTGCGTCAAGGTGAGCACCCAGATAAAACGCAAATTCCCGATTACACACTCACAGAGGAAGGAAGGGCATCTCCCAAGCTTCGCGCTAAAAAACAATTAGCACTAATTGAGCATTTAAAAGGCTCGGGCGTAACAAGTCTAACTGAGTTAAAAGCATTAGGGTTTACTACACAACAAATTAAACCGCTCAAAGAGAAAGGTTTAATTATAGAAGCCGTTAATCACTGTGAAGCTTGGTCGTCACACACACTTGAGATTGCAAGTAAACCGCATCTAAATGAAGAACAAGCAGCCATTTGTGCCGCCGTGAACCAACAAACGGACTATCGCACCTTCTTAATTGAGGGCGTCACAGGAAGTGGTAAAACTGAGGTGTATTTACAATGTTTAGAGAAAATACTTAATGCCGGTAAGCAAGCCTTAGTTTTAGTACCTGAAATTGGTCTTACCCCACAGACTGTTAATCGCTTCAGACGTCGCTTTCCAAATACTCCCATTGATTTATGGCATTCAAATCTAACCGACAATGAGCGCTTACATACTTGGCGGCGTGCAGAACAAGGTAGCAGTGCCTTAGTTATTGCAACACGTTCGGGGATATTCTTACCTTTGAAGAACCTCGGCATGGTCGTGGTAGATGAAGAGCATGATGGGTCTTTCAAGCAACAAGATGGGCTACGTTATCACGCCCGAGACCTTGCTGTTTACCGCTGCGCGACACAACAAGTACCACTTTTGTTAGGAACTGCAACTCCTGCACTCGAAACACTACACAATGCACTCACTGATAAATATCAATTGGTGTCGTTGACCAAGCGTGCGCAAACCAAAGTAGATAACGCTTACTTGTTGGTTGATATGAAAGGACAACCACATCAAAATGGTTTTGCACCAACCACTTTACAGCATATTGAACGTACGCTCGCGCTTGGCAAACAAGTCATGGTGTTTTTAAACCGCCGAGGTTATGCACCGACTTTAATGTGTCATGAATGTGGCTGGCTCAGTGAATGTCACCGCTGTAGCGCCAGTGCTACATACCACAAAGGCATGTCTCGTTTGGTTTGCCATCACTGTGGTGAGCAAAGTTATGTGCCACCGCAATGTGTTGATTGTGGCAGTACCAATATTTTGCCAGTCGGCTTAGGTACTGAGCAGGTTGAACAGTTTTTAGAATTGCAATTTCCCGACTCACCACTGAGCCGTATAGATCGAGACTCAACTCGCCGAAAAGGGGCACTCGAAGAAGCCCTCAATGAAATCAATGAAGGTGGCGCACGTATTCTGGTTGGCACTCAAATGCTAGCTAAAGGTCACCACTTTGCCGATGTCAGCCTTGTGGTTATCTTAGATGTCGACAGTGGGTTATATAGTAGTGATTTCAGAGCCACTGAGCATATGGCTCAATTAATCACTCAAGTCGCAGGTCGAGCTGGGCGCAGTGGCGAACCTGGTACAGTATTACTACAAACCCATTATTGCGAACACCCGCTTTTACAAGATTTAGTTAATAATGGCTACGGCGACTTTGCTCGTTATGCACTCAAAGAGCGTGAAGAAGTTGCCCTGCCACCATTTAGTTTTTTGGCGTTAATCCGCGCCGAAGCCAACAATGCCAAATTAGTCATCGACTTTTTAACGGATTTGGTTCCTGCAAGCCCATTCTCTGGTATACAATTGCTCGGACCAATTCCCGCGCCGATGGAGCGCGTTGCAGGAAAATATCGATATCAATTACATATTCAAGCGCAGGACCGTGCAATTCTACATAGCTATTTAACTCAGTTATTAGCTTATGTAGATAAGCACCCATTAGCAAACCGCCTGCGCTGGAGTATAGACATAGATCCTATGGATACTTATTAAGTAACTTATGGCACAACACGATTTTATAAATAAAAAGCCCAAAGGCAGAAACACCAAAAAAACGGCGCCTAGCCCAAAACCCGTCTCAAAATTGCTCATCTTGCTGGCCATATTGTTAGTTGGCGGATTTGCATATGGCCTTTGGTTTATCACACAAAATGCCGATCCTGAAAAAGTAGAGGAAGCCGCTAAACCTGTTGTCAGAAAAGAGCAGCCAGTAGCAAAACCTAAACCTAAAGATCCTGACTTTATTCAAGAGATTAAAGACGCAGAAATCAAAGTCGAAATTAAAGAAATTAAAAAGCGCGGTCCATACCAGATGCAATGCGGTTCATTCAGAAAACATGAAGATGCTGAAAGTATGAAAGCGCAAATTGCGTTCGTAGGCCTAGTTGCTGAAATTCGAAGGACTGAAGGGTCAAATGGTGTCTGGTTTAGAGTGCGCCTAGGCCCTTATGAAAGTAAGCGACAAGCTGAAAGCGATAAAAATAAGCTCAAGCGTATTAATATCGTAAACTGTGGAATTTGGGGCTGGACTTGATTTCTCACTATTAGCCCATATACCTACAGCAGTACAAAATATTTAAGTAAGACAAGTGTGAGTTGACTCACAGTAAGGAATTTTATGACTACTATCGTAAGCGTACGTCGTGACGACAAAGTTGTTATCGGCGGCGACGGTCAAGTGTCACTTGGCAATACAGTAATGAAAGGTAATGCCAAAAAAGTACGCCGTCTTTATAACGGTAAAGTATTAGCGGGTTTTGCAGGTGGTACTGCAGATGCATTCACGCTATTTGAACGCTTTGAAAGCAAGCTAGAAATGCACCAAGGCCATCTAACCAAGGCAGCCGTTGAAATGGCAAAAGATTGGCGCAGCGATCGCGCCCTTCGTAAACTAGAAGCATTATTAGCAGTTGCCGATGAAACAGCCTCGTTGATCATCACAGGCAATGGTGACGTAGTACAGCCAGAGCATGATCTAATCGCCATTGGTAGTGGTGGTAACTTCGCTCAATCTGCAGCAACAGCACTATTAGAAAATACAGAACTTAGTGCACGTGAAATCGTAGAAAAAAGTCTAAAAATTGCAGGCGATATTTGCGTATTCACAAATAATTTCCAAACCATCGAAGAACTATAGAGGATTGCCATGACTGCGATGACCCCAAGAGAGATCGTGCACGAATTAGATCAGCACATTATCGGTCAAGATAAAGCCAAAAAAGCCGTGGCAATTGCACTTCGTAATCGCTGGCGCCGTATGCAACTTAATGACGATTTACGCGCTGAAGTTACACCAAAGAATATCCTGATGATCGGTCCTACTGGCGTTGGTAAAACAGAGATTGCACGCCGTCTAGCAAAGCTTGCCAATGCACCTTTCCTAAAAGTTGAAGCGACAAAGTTCACTGAAGTGGGTTATGTAGGTAAAGAAGTCGAGACCATCATTCGTGATCTGGTTGATATTTCGATCAAGATGACGCGTGAGCAACAGGCTAAAAAGCATCAACATCGTGCAGAAGAAGCTGCAGAAGAGCGTATTCTTGATGCCCTCCTCCCTCCTGCGAAAGACGCATGGGGCGAAGCGCAGCCTGCAGAAAATAACAGCACACGTCAAGTATTCCGTAAGAAATTACGTGAAGGTCAGCTAGACGACAAAGAGATCGATATTGATGTTGCTGAAGTCACACCTCAAGTTGAGATCATGGCACCACCTGGCATGGAAGAAATGACCAATCAACTACAAGGTCTATTCCAAAATATGGGTGGCGACAAGCGAAAGAGCCGCAAACTGAAAATCAAAGATGCTTTCAAGCTACTTGTTGAAGAAGAAGCCGCAAAAATGGTGAATCAAGAAGAACTGAAAGAGCAAGCTATCTTTGCCGTAGAGCAAAACGGTATTGTTTTCATCGATGAAATCGACAAAATCTGTAAACGCGGTGAAGCACAAGGTCCTGACGTGAGCCGTGAAGGTGTTCAGCGTGATCTACTACCTCTCATTGAAGGCTCAACGGTCAGCACAAAACACGGTATGGTTAAAACTGACCATATTCTTTTCATAGCTTCTGGTGCATTCCAAATGGCAAAGCCATCTGACTTAATTCCAGAGTTACAAGGTCGCTTACCTATCCGTGTAGAACTTGAAGCACTTTCAGCTGCTGATTTCAAACGCATACTAACTGAGCCACATGCGTCGCTGACTGAACAACAACAAGCACTACTTGGCACTGAGCAAATGACTATCGACTTCACTGATGATGCACTCACTAAGATTGCTGAAGCGGCATGGCAAGTGAACGAGAAAACTGAAAATATCGGTGCGCGTCGTCTGCATACTGTAATGGAAAAGCTGATGGAAGAAATCTCTTTTGATGCCTCAGAAAAAGCAGGTTCATCACTCACTATTGATGCAAGCTATGTTGAACAGCATTTAGATATGCTGGTACAAGACGAAGATTTAAGTCGCTTTATTCTCTAAGCATAAACAAAGATTATGCATTAAGATTAAGCGGGGCCGATGCCCCGCTTTTTTGTAAGATATAGCCAAAAGTAGTCTCCATAGAGAAATACCATGTATATTGTCAATAAACTTCACTACCATAAAGTATCTAAAACGCTCGACATTTATTTCGATGATAAGCAAATATTTACGTTAGGTTGTGAGTATTTACGAACACACTCTCCATCTGCAGAAGTACAAGGGCATGGCAACCAGTTTAAAGACCCACTAAATTTGGTAATGAATAAACAGGATGTCGCGATCAAAAGACTTGAACCTGTTGGGCATTATGCGGTAAGGCTTGTTTTTGACGATGGCCATGACTCTGGACTGTATAGCTGGCAGTACCTTCGTGCGCTTTCGGAAGAGCATACTGAACGTTGGCAGAGATACCAAGCTAGGGTTGAGGACTATCATGCCAATAAAGATTGTATTCCAATCAAGTTCACACCCTAGTCTTAGTGCTAAAACTAAATATAAAAAACGCAGCAAAAGCTGCGTTTTTTAGTGCTAATGAGTGAGCTATTAGCGGTGCTAAATCAATAGCGATACTTTTTAGTATCGTTGCTAATGAATAACTTTGCTTGTTAATAACGGTACTTGGCAACTGCTTCATGCAGTACTTTGGCTTGCTCTGAAACCTCTTCACTGCTTTGAGCATTACTCTGTGCATGCTCAGATGCAACTTGAGCAATATCGCGAATGCGAACTACGTTCTTATTCACTTCAGAAGCAACTTGATTCTGTTCATCAATAGCAGTTGCGATGTGCGTACTCATTTCCATAATGGTTTGGACATCGGCTGTAATCGAACTTAACAACTCGCCGGCCTTCTCGGCCTGAGAAACACTCTCGCTACCTTGAGAACGGCATTGTTGCATGATACTGACAACAGACTGAGTCCGCTCTTGTAGAGTAGAAATAATACTTTCAATTTCTTGTGTCGAGTCTTGTGTACGCTGTGCTAAAGATCGAACTTCATCAGCAACAACAGCAAAGCCTCGACCTTGCTCACCTGCACGTGCTGCTTCAATTGCTGCATTCAAAGCAAGCAAATTCGTCTGCTCTGCAATGCCACGAATTACATCTAAAACCGAGCCAATTGTTTCTGCATCACGCTCAAGTTGCGACACAACGTCTGATGCGCCACCTAACGAGTCAGATAGCGCCATAATGCGCTGAATTGTCGCATCGACTTCTATTCGACCTTGTTGCGCATTGCCATTGGTTGACTCAGCTTTGTTAGCTGCTGCTTCAGTATTGTGAGAAATATCTTGAATCGTCGCCTGCATCTCGGTCGCTGCAGTTGCAACCATATCCGCCTCATGCAATTGCTCATGCATACCCGCACTGGTTTGTGCGGTTGTTTCACTTAAATGATGCGTTGCTTCATTAATCGTGCCTAAAGCCGTATTTACTTCAGATATCAGGATCTTAAAATCACCTATCAAGCTATTAAAGTCTTCTGTCATCGTGGTAATTTCATCATTACCGGTCGATGCAATTTTAATCGATAGATTGTTTTCACGACGAATACGCTCTATGGTTTGATATACTCGCTCTACTGGCCCAATGATTGAACGACTGGTAGAAAGTACTAAAATCATCACGATAATGGCTGCGACAATAAATATACCTATGGCAGCAGCTTGTGTTGCTCTAGCATTGTTTTCGATTGCTTGCTTTGTTTGCAGTACAATATTTTCAACGGTTGCATCGCCTTGCTTTACAATTATAACCATCTCACCTAATGCACCGCTATCAAGTGATAGACCTAGTTCAACTTGTGCATCAACAAGATTAGTAAACTTATTTTTATATTCCAAAAGTAAAGGAGCTAAACCGTAAGGCTGTAACTTTGGATAGAGTTGGTCGTAGGTTTTATTAAATTTATCTAGATACTTTGTATCTAGACGTAGCATAAAGTCTTTTTCTGCACGTCTTAACTGTAACATCAAGGTCAATAATTCGAAGTTATTATGTTGCTTTAACCCTGTCTCTACCTCATGAACAGCAGCGCGTAACGCACCATACAATGCATCTTTAGGGTGTAAACCAATTTTCTTTTGCAGGTAGACTACATTTTCAAACGTTTCTTTATATGTTCGACTTAACCCGCGAAATTTTTCTAACTCGCTTTGATCAATTGACAAATCGTCAAGTAAAACATTTAATAAATCTATCTTTGTAATTAAGTGCTGATATTCTTTATCAAATTGATTAAGTGCTTCCGTGTCCTTGTAGAATAGAAAATTCTTCTCATACTTGCGCATGGATAACTCATGAATTTCAAGCTCTTCAGCGTACTGAATTGCTTCATTGAGTTTAAGCATTGTGCGAGCTTCAAAAATAATCACCGCAAGCATTACAAGCATTGCAATTCCAACAACAATTGCATTGAGCTGTAAACGTCTTTTGATGGTTAAATTTTCTAATAAGGCCATACCGTTACCAAAGGTTATAAAACATACGCCTAGTATAGACCAAGGCTTAAAGTTAGGCTTTTAGATTTTAAAAAAAAACAATAAAAAAGTGCCAATATGTGCAATACTTATACTTAACGAACATTTGGAACTATCCAATTTTCAACGATTTCCAAGCTGAATCATGCAATGCCGTAACATCATGCCACTGTTCAGCTTTAATCCATTCAACTAGGGCGCAAGGATCAGATGAAAAGTTCACAGACTTCTGAGGCGAAGTATCCAAAAAATCTTCAACCGCATTCGCATTTAAGTAATGCATCTGCTTTGCCCAACCAAGCTTAATTAACAAACTTGCATCAATTACTTGTGTAAGCTCTTGCTCAAGCGGTTTTATTAACAAGCTTTTTCCCATATTCAGTGCTGCATTCAGTACTTCAAATTGCGCATGTGCAATCACGCCCTTACAGCTTTTCATATCATGTAATAACTGCTCATGATCATCGGCCCGATAATGAATATTGCCCACCGACTTCTCATCTGCTGCAGGGTGAAAACAATAAAACTCTGTATTTGGAAAACTTGACAATAACACGTCTATTGCCTCTAGTTTTTCTGATGGCAAATAAACGACTACCTTATTTTTGATACAAGTCGTATGGTAGCTTGGCACGAAAGGCGGTAAAATATTTTGGGCGAAGGGGATCCAGTGAAACCCTAAACGGTAATCTGCTGGGACTAACCATTGTTGCCAAATTCTATCTAAATTAGCCCCTTCAAAAGGCAATTGGTAATGATTTACTGCAACATGATGCCCCAAAGCGAGCACAGGGATCCCCGACAGCTTTGACGACCAAGCAACAATAGATTCATTATCAGTGATCACTAAGTCATATTTAGCGGTTTTAAAATATGCTCGATTAATAAGAATGTCTGAGACTTTTTGCCTGAAGGTTTTCGTAAAACGATTTGGTTTATGCCGGACCAAGCAACTCCCCACTTTTAGTGCTTCAATTTCAGCAATCACCTGCTTACTCATAGGGTTTGACAGGCTATTACCTGATAAGATCACGTCAGTGTTTACCTGATGCGCTTTGAAGCACTTAATCAACAAAAGCATATGCTGTAATTGTGCAAGATCGATGATTTTTGCTGCATATAATACTTTCAATGCAATTCACCTTATTCATTCCTTGTGGCAAGAACACCTGAGCGTTGTCATAACTGGTACTTCTTACACAAAACCGTTGTCTAATGCTTAAACTTTAGACTTTAAAAATAACATTTGGGTGAACTTTTTAAGACACTATTATGGAATTCAAAAGAGTTTAATTAAGCGCACAAAGTGCCTGCTTTTAAAGCAATTTTGCCATTGCTATGAGCTTGCATCAGAGTATACTTGAATAAACACATACTCTCTGGAGAACTCAATATGGACTACAGCACATCTGACTTATGCGATCATTTTGCAGATGCAATCGATGTACTTGAACCCATGTTCATTAACTTTGGTGGACACTCTGCATTTTGTGGTCGTATCGTTACAGTAAAATGCTTTGAAAATAACGAACTGATTCAAGAGATTTTAGAACAAGACGGTACTGGGAAAATTCTATTAATTGATGGAGGCGGTTCTACTCGACGTGCACTGATTGATATCGAATTGGCTGAACTGGCTGTAGAGAATCATTGGCAAGGTATTGTTGTTTATGGTTCAGTTAGGCATGTTGATGAACTCGAAGAGTGTGAACTCGGTATACAAGCAATTGCTTCTATTCCTGTCGCAGCAGATAGCCAAGGTAGTGGAGAGCAAGGCGTTCCGGTCAACTTTGCAGGTGTTTCGTTCTATGAAGACGACTATTTATATGCTGACAATACAGGGATTATCATTTCTGCCGAAGAGTTGGTACTCGAAGATGTACTTGAAGAAGTCGAAGTGTAATGAGTAACTGGTTAATTCGATATAGTGAAACAGACACTCAGAGCTTTACTACCAGCAGAGCTAATGAAACTCGTTTTTGGCAATCTATCTCTTATTTAGATCACTCTGCACCTTTAGAGAGTGCATTAAAAGACGCGGCAGAGTTTGGTATTAAATATGTTTTACTCGGAGTTAACGAGGACATAGGTCCCAGAGCAAACTGTGGCCGCGGAGGGGCAACACTTGGCTGGCAAGCATTTTTAAAACGCTTTCTAAACTTACCTAGTAATGAGTTTCTAGACCCAAAATCAGTATTGCTTTTAGGCGAAGTCAATTGTGATGATTTGCAATCGCAAAGCAAAGTATTAGATAACGCAAATCCCGAAGATTTAGCTCAATTAAGAAGTTTATGTGGCGAGTTAGATGAGCGAGTAACAAGCGTTTTGAAACCGGTTTTTGATGCCGGTTTAGAAGCGATTATCATCGGTGGTGGTCACAATAATTGTTACCCGATTTTAAAAGCCTTAAGCACCAGTGAAGCAAAACCATGTAATGCCATTAACTTTGACCCACATGCTGATTTTAGAGCCATTGAAGGCCGTCATAGTGGCAACGGTTTCCACTATGCATATCAAAACGGATATTTACACGATTACCATGTAATAGGTATGCATGAACAAAAAAATAACCAAACCATTATCAGCTCACTGACTAATGCCGGGTTTACCTACACCACTTATCAAACTCTGCAGGTTGTTCGTACTCGCAGTCTAACTTCTGACTGCACACACAGTTTAGCCCGTTTTAAAATTGATAAACCACTAGGTATTGAAGTCGATGTGGATGCAATTAGTGGCATGCCTGTCAGCGCTTTCACGAATTGTGGTTTTTCTGTCAGCGATGCAGAGCATTTTGTATATCTGGGTGCAACGCACAGTGCTAGCCGCTATTTACACTTATGTGAAGCAGCTCCTGCGACACATCCAAGTGGCTTAGAGCAAGGAATGACTGAAGCTGGGCAAGTATTAAGCGGCCTAGTCTGTAGTTATTTATTAGGTAAACAACAAGGGTAGTACGATACTACCCTTTTAATGATCAACTAAGTGATGATGTTCAAGTTGATATTGCTTTATCCAGCTCAACATACCCACACTACTCAATGGCCTTTCGAAATAATACCCCTGAGCGGCAAAGGTATTTAAGCTCTGCGCAAAGTTAAGCTGCTCTTGGCTTTCAACTCCCTCACAAATCACCGCACAATCTAATTGATGCTGCATATCGACTAGCCCTCTGACAATGCCTCTGAGTGCGCCTTGATGTTGATGATCTCGGGTAAGTGATTGCCCTACTTTGACGTAATCCACTGTTAATTTAGGTAGCTTAGCCAATACCAGCGGAGCCTCACCAAAGCCATCTACGCATAATCGAACACCTATACTACGAAGACGCGCTATCATGGCCACACCCTGTGCATCCAAAGACATAAATAACTCAGATGGACACTCTATTATTAAATCGCCGGCTTCAAGGTGGTGAGTGAGCAGTACATCGTCCAAAAACTCGATAAATTCTTCATGCAGCATTTCTGGACCAAAGACATTGACGCTCAAAGCCATTTTGACCCCTTCCATCTTAAGCGCCATCGCAATCTCTGCCGCTCTTTCTATTACAAACTGAGCAACAGGCAAGGCTAACCCAGCGATGCGAATATCATCGATGAACTTACTAGCAGCTAAAATACCCTGCTTTGGGTGCTGCCAACGTAATAGTAGCTCTAAGAACTCGATACCATTGTCGCTATGACGAACAATTGGTTGAAAATATAGCTCGAGCTGATCTCTAAAATCATGATGGGTGAGTTCAGCCAAACGGGCTTGCTGCTCTTGCTTCGCTGTTTGCATACTATTTTGATATTCAGTTACAACCTTCTTTGGCTCTGAGTCGAGCGCTAAAAATGCACATGTAATCGCGTTATCAAAATCACTGACTTTATCAACAAGAGACACATAACTTGCCTTAGCTTTTATTTCTATAGTGCAGTGGCCCACGTTAAACGGCTTTAAAGTAGTTTGCACTATGGCGCCTATTACTTGCTCATGAAGATGTTGTTGATGAGCCAAGGAGCATAAAAATACAAAGTGTAAACCTCCTAAGTGAGCAAGCTTTGCGGATTCATCACCTTGCTCTATTTTCACAATGTCTTCGTTTTGCAATTGATGCTTTATTCGGTTCGCAGATTGTGCAAGTAATAAATCACCGTACTCTCGACCCAAGTGGAAATTCACCTGTTCAAACCCTTCGAGGCGGATCAACACTAACACCATAGGAGAGACTTCTTGCTCTGTGTAAGCATAATAGGCATCTCTCATTGCGCTCCTTGAGGGCAAGCCTAGCACATCTTGTTTTCTTAGAGCATTATGTTCTGGTAAATCTGAGTGGCTATTTTTACTAGGCTTTAATGAGAGTTCATAAAGTTGTGCAATATAAACCATAAATAAAGGCAATAATGTTAACTGAATAGGCCAGTACCAGATTATAGCCCCTCCTAGTAACAGTAAATATACTGCTGCCGAGAGAAACGTCACCACAAACAAAGCTTTTGAGCCAAGTTTAAGCGCTAGATATAGATAGCCGAATAGCACTAGAGAGATTGCATACGTTGCCCACATGTTGGGAAGCAATGCTGTAAAGGCCACCAGCATAGTGACAACATGAAGTGCACGACTTGATTGCGAATGAGTAAGGATAATTAAAGCGATACTGCCCATTAACACTAACCCGCCTAAAAATGCGGTTAGTAGTGCCAGCTCCCCCTGTTGCAATCCATTGAATACAGGAAAGCTGATCAATGTACCTAGAAAGGTCATAACCAACTTTCACCTATTAAATTATATACTTCTTATCGGATCAGTTTACCTGAGATCCACAAATTTGATAGCTCATTTACACCAAATTGATAACTTAATTGTGCTGGTGTTGCAATATCCCACATAGCTAAATCAGCGCGCATGCCCACTTTAAGCAAACCCCGATCTGCAAGACCAAGTGCTTTTGCAGCGTTGACCGTCACCCCTTGCAAAGTCTCTTCCGGTGTTAATCTGAATAAAGTACAACCCATATTTAGCATCAAGCGCAAAGAACACAGCGGCGCAGTGCCCGGGTTAAAGTCACTGGCGATCGCCATCGGGACATTATATTGACGAAGTAACTCAATCGGTGGCATTTGTGTTTCTCGCAGAAAATAAAAAGCACCTGGTAATAACACCGCAACCGTACCGACATCAGCCATCGCCTTTACACCCGACTCATCGAGATACTCAATATGATCTGCCGACAGGCCCTTAAACTCAGCAACCAACTCAGTACCATGTTGGTTAGATAATTGTTCAGCATGGCATTTAACTGGTAAGCCTAGTTGACATGCTCTCTCAAATACCCGCTTTGTCTGAGCATAACTAAATCCTACATTTTCACAGAATACATCCACTGCATCTGCCAAATTATGCTCAGCCACTTTTGGTAACATGACATCGCATACTAAATCGATATATGCATCTGAATCATGCTTAAACTCAGGTGGTAATGCGTGGGCACCTAAGAATGTACTCTGAATATCAATAGGATGGTTGTCATTTAATACTTTATTCACTTCAAGTAATTTAATTTCAGTGTCTAAATCTAAACCATACCCCGACTTACTTTCAACCGTTGTTACACCTTCACTCATAAGGCTATTTAAGCGATTCTTCCCAGCCACAAATAAGGTTTCTTCATCCGCCTCTCGAGTTGCTCGTACAGTACTGGCAATACCACCACCTTGTTGAGCTATATCTTGGTAAGAAACACCATTTAAACGTTGCTCAAACTCACCAGCACGGTTTCCTGCAAAAAGAATATGCGTATGACAATCAATTAAGCCCGGTGTTAACCATTGTCCCTTTGCGTTAATCACAGGTGTCGCTAAAGCATCAAACTCAGGCAAATCACTTAACTTGCCTAGCCAAGCAATTTTATCGTCTTTAATTATTAACGCGCCTTGCTCGATAGCACCGTATGGTTCATCTACACTGCTATCCATAGTTGCCAAATTAACATCAGTTATCACTAAATCTGCTTCAAACATCACTGCCTCATTTGAGTTTGTTTAATTGCCTATAAGCCTAACATGCAAGCTTGTATATACAAGAAATCTGTGCCATTTTTAATTGTATGATTCTTTATTTGACTATCTAGTATGGCTAACGAACCTAAATTTGCATTGATAAAACAGCATATCACCAACCAAATTAGTGCCGGCATTTGGAAAGAGGACCAACGAGTTCCTTCAGAAAATGAACTTGCTGAGCAATTTAGTGTAAGTCGTATGACCGCCAGGCGCGCTTTAAGTGAGTTGACTGACAATGGTGTATTAACGCGTAGTCAAGGTCTAGGTACATTTGTAGCCAGCCTCAAATCACAGTCTTCTGTGCTGGAAATTAAAAACATCGCCGATGAAGTAAAAAACAGAAATAGTGAGTACAGTGCTGAGGTCATAGCCCTAGAAGCAATAGCTGCCATGGCGCCTATCGCGATCGCACTCGGTGTTGATATAGACAGTAAAGTCTATCGCAGCGTGATTGTTCACCAAGAAAACGGCAAAGCACTTCAAGCAGAAGAGCGCTTCATCACCCCTGCACTTGCACCTGATTATCTTGCGCAAGATTTCACTAAGGTAACTCCACATGAATACCTTTCAGCAGTGGCCCCTCTGACTGAAGCAAAACACACCATTGAAGCAATTATGCCAAACCAAGATGTTTGCCAGTGGCTTGGCTTATATCACGAAGAACCTTGTCTACAAATGATCAGAAGAACATGGAGTGTTAATGGTATTGTCAGCTTTACTAGGCTCATTTCGCCGGGCAGCAAATACCGTCTAGGCGGTCATCTCACCTTTAAGAAAAAGGTAAGATAACGTACATTTAAATCTCAGTTTGATAGTAAAAACCCAAAGCTCCAATAGCTGTACCATCTATGACTCTTATACTTGCGATATCACTGGCAAATGAAGGAGGCTGTGTGCCTAGCTTAGCGCATCTCTGCTGGTAATAATCTTGTCGAGTTGGATGATTAGGGTGACAAACATTGTAAACGGCATTAGCTTTTTCCCAATTCTGTATTACCGTCTCAATAGCGGCTATAACATCGGCTTGGTGCACCATGTTTACAACCGCTGCACTGCTACTCTTCAATGTTTTACCAGCAACAAACTGCCCTGGCTCCCGATTTGGCCCCACTAATCCGGCCAAACGTAAAGCCTTACCCTTGGCATCAAATACCCTTTGCTCAGCTTCATGCAAAATCTTTTTACGTGTGGTTTTACTGTCTAATTCACCACCTTCGGTATAGTTACCATCTTGCTCTGAATACACACCTGTACTTGAGCACAGCAAGAACCCTTTACATGCTAATTCATCAGACAACTTTAAGGCTGCAGATAAAGTCTCAAGGTAATTACTGTTGGCATGTCTTGCTCGAGGAGGAATAGCGCAAACCCAATAAGCACCTTCTAAATCGACAGAATGAATTAACTCACCATCTTGCAATGTAAACTGTCGAATAATTGCATCACTAGAACTTGGGTTTCGACTAGTACCCTGCACTTGCCAATTTGCCTCTATGGCTTTGTCAATCAATGCACTACCTAACCAACCAGCACCCAGAACAACTAGCTTCATCTCATACCTCTGTATTAAATAAAAAACCGCAAAGTACTATTTCAGAAACAATATAACATCAATCTCATGTTAATTGTGGTCAAAGCCTTTCAGATATGCTTTGATTAAGAGTAGTGCGGTTACATATAAAAAGAATATATCATGCTTAACAATTTATCCCTCAGGAGAAAAATACTCCTACTTATCGGTGGTACAATTTCAGTTCTACTGATTATTGCGTCTAGCTACTTCGTAAACCACCTTGCAAGCATATCTCGTGATAGCGTGGAGCGTGAAGCACAAAGCTATATATATGCTGAAAAGTTGTCGATGGAGTCCTTCTTTGCTCAATATGGTGAGCTAGTTAGTACGTTTGCTCAAAGTGCACATGTCGTGGATTTTTTCGAACAATATACTGAACGCGAAGCCGAGCTATCAATTCAACCTGGGTATGATTTAGTAAACCGAGATTTTGATAGACTCACCACCAATAATGAAAATGTTTTATCAACTTTCTTCGCATCTGCGATTACGGGTGAATATTTCAAAGAAAACGAACGAACTTCTCATTTTTCTGATGGCCGCCCATACTTTGCTTATAAACGAGGATGGTGGCCTGAAGCGATGGCAATTGGCAAGCTACATGTTAGTCCAGTTTCGGTAGATGCGAATACAGGCGATGTGTCAGCTGTGATCAAGCTACCCGTCTACAGTTCATCGCGTGAGTTATTAGGTATTGCTGGTATTGATTTGCAAATGGAACAAATCAACCAATTGGTAGAGCAAATCCGCTTCCAAGGTCAAGGTTACGGCTTCTTGCTAGATGACAACTTAAACGTTGTTCATTTATCAAAGCAAACTGGTCACAAGCTATCTATTACTGATGAAGGTCCTAATGGTAAAGAGGGTCTAGATGGCTTAGAAAAGCAATTTCCAAATACTCGAGGCTTCCGTACATTAAACTCTCAAATCAAAAACAATGAGTCGGGCACATCTATTGTTACCTTTAAAGGTCAAGACTACTACGTAGTTTATAATAACGTAAAACTAGATGAACCATTACTCGACTGGCATGTGGGTGTTATGATCCCTGTATCATTTATTGAAGAGCCAGTAAATGAAGCGGTAATGAGTACTGTAATCGCCTTCTTAGTCATTATTACTATTGTTGTACTTATGATCTTATGGGCAACCCAAATGATCACCAAACCAATAGTATCATTGGCTGATACTATGAGAGACATAGCCTCTGGTGAAGGCGATTTAACGCGAAGAATTAGCACCGAAAGCAACGATGAAGTTGGTCAGCTTGCCTCTCATATGAACACCTTTATCGAGAAGCTACGTGCTATGATGCAAACCACAGCGCAACAAGCATCTCAATTAGGCCATGCCTCAGAACAATTAAGTTCTGTGTCTGCAAGTACTAATAGCGAGATCCAACAAGAGAAAGAGCAGGTTGATAGCGTCAGTGCCGCTGTTACGGAAATGGCTGCAACTGTAACTGAAATCTCACGCAATGCACAAGAAGCAAGCAGCGCTGCCGAGCAAGTACAGCAGATGACTAATGACGGCGCAACGCGCTCAAGCCAAGCACAAACTGTCATGACTGAGTTGGCTAGCCATATTGGTGAAGCTGCAAAAGTTGTTGCAGGTCTTGAAAAAGAAACTACTAACATTGGCGCGGTGATTGACGTCATCAATGGTATTGCCGAGCAAACCAATTTGTTGGCACTAAACGCAGCAATTGAAGCGGCACGTGCCGGTGAGCAAGGTAGAGGATTCGCAGTTGTGGCTGATGAAGTGCGCTCATTGGCAAGTAGAACACAAGAATCAACAGACGATATTCGCAACATGATCACACGACTACAACAAATTGCACAGCAAGCATCAACCATGATGCAACAAGGTCAAGATCAAGCTGAAGGCTCTGTATCACAAACACAAGAAGTGCTCGATTCATTGCAAGAAATCGCCAGCTCTGTGGCAACGGTTCAAGATCAAAGTCATCAGATCGCCACTGCGACTGAACAACAGACCATTGTGGCTGAAGACATTAACACTAGCTTAAATGCGATTAATGACTTGGTTAACAGTACAGCTAACCATGCTCATACCTTAGCTGATGAGGCACATGAACTTAATGATTTAGCTAAATCACTCAATGGCACAGTAAACCAATTTAAACTTTAACTACACTGAGCAGGGCATGATTTATGCCCTGCTTTGCTTCAGATCAAAACTCTTTATTACTTCTCACCATACACTACATGTTCAAGTCTAACAGGTGAGTGCGTAACGTGATTAGTTTACCAACTTGGGATGAGTCCCTAATCAGAAAATATAATGTGTCTGGACCAAGATATACCTCTTATCCAACAGCATTGTCTTTAGAAAACCATTATCAACAAGCTGATTTACACGCCGCTGTGAAGCAGTCAAAGAACCAAGCATTATCGCTCTATATTCATATCCCATTTTGCCACCAACTCTGTTACTACTGTGGTTGCAATAAAATCGTCACTCGTCATCAGTCAAAGGCTGATGTCTATTTAGATCATCTAGAAAAAGAAGTGCTAACACAGTCAGCTGTATTTGCACATTACCGTGTTGAGCAACTTCACTTAGGTGGCGGTACGCCAACGTTTTTAAATGCAGAGCAGATGACACGTCTAATTAATATTGTTGAAGCGCACTTCAGTTTCACCGAAAACGCGCAACGCGGTATTGAGATTGATCCACGCTCTATTGCTGGTGACATGTTACCCTCTTTGAAAAACTTAGGCTTCAATCGGGTCTCTTTTGGTATTCAAGATTTTAATGATGCAGTACTAATTGCGGTCAACCGTCCGCAATGTGTCGAAGAAGTTTTATCAATTGTAAGACAAGCAAAAACACTCGGATTTAAGTCAATTAATACAGATATGATCTATGGCTTACCGCATCAAACCCCAGACAGCTTTAAGCAAAGCATTGAACAACTAGTAGCGCTGAATCCAGACAGAGTGTCGGTATTTAACTACGCTCACCTCCCAGAACGATTTGCCGCGCAGCGCAAGCTAAAAGAAACTGATATGCCAAGCCCACAGCAAAAACTTGAGATCTACAAAAATACACTACAGCAAATGACCGAGGCAGGTTATCAGTTTATCGGTATGGACCACTTTGCTAAAAAAGACGACGAGCTTGCGGTCGCGCAAAAAAATGGTGAACTACATCGTAACTTCCAAGGCTATACCACACATGGTAATTGCGACTTATTAGGCTTAGGGGTTTCGTCTATTTCACAAATTGGTAATGCGATTTTGCAAAACCAAAAAGAGCTCAAAGCTTATTACTCAGACATTAATGAGATTGGCTGTGCCACCCATAAAGGGATGTGCCTGAATAATGATGATGAGCTTAGAGCCGACATTATAAAACAGCTTATCTGTCACTTTGAATTAGACATAGAGGCGATTGAAACTAAATATAATATCAACTTTAACGATTACTTTAGCGAAGCCCTAGAAGCACTCAAACCTCTGGCAGAAGATGAGCTCGTGACATTGTCAGCGCAGCGTATTAAAGTCACCAGCAAAGGCAATTTATTCATTCGCATTATCTGTATGTGCTTTGACGCATATTTACAACAGCAGATTAAAAATACGCGATTCTCACGCGTTATTTAAGCACTGCAAGTATCTAACAAATAAATACAAAAAAGGATGGCTGAGCCATCCTTTTACTTTCTTTATCAAAGTACTTAAATCAATGCTGGTAAGTAAACCTCTGCACTCAAGCCACCTTCTTTACGATTGCGAAGCTTCACCGTGCCACCATGTGTTGCAACAATGCGTTTAATAATCGCCAAGCCCAAACCACTGCCTTCACTACCCCTTGCTTGATCACCTTGTTTAAAAGGCTCAAAGACACTTTCAAGCTCAGATTCAGGAATTCCCGGTCCACGGTCTTTCACTGTAACAATCACCATTTTCTTACGCGGGTTATGTGCAGTACTAACATCAATGGCTTCATCGGAATAACGAATGGCATTTTCTATCATATTGGTAACAACGCGTTTTAACGCAACCGTATTCATTATCACTTTTGGTAAGCTCTCAGCGGCTGTTAAATTAATTTCACGCTGATGTTGCTGCTCAGCATGCACAACCTCAGACACTAAACTATTCACATCATCAGGATGCATCTCACCGCTGTTGTGGTGACGAAGATACTCGATAAACTGATCAATAATGGCATTCATATCTTCAATGTCATCAATGATCCCTTCCTTTAAGTAGTCTTCTTCATCTGACATCATTTCAGTCGCTAAGCGAATACGGGTCAGTGGTGTGCGCAAGTCATGAGAAACACCGGCCATCAAAAGACGTCGGTCATTCTCAAGCTCAGCAATGCCTTTCGACATTTTATTAAACGCTTGTGTTACTTCAACAACTTCCGTTGATCCTCGCTCCACGAGTCGGGTAGAAAAGTCTCCTACACCGACTCGACCAGCCGCCGTTTGAAGTGCCTTAAGAGGACGGTTAAGGTGTCTTGCAAACCACCAGCCTCCCAATACACTTAGAAAGCCAATACTCGACAGGTAGAAAATCAAAAACTCCATTTTTGTTTCACTAAAGCCTGTCAGTGGAACTCTGACCCAATAGCCAGGCGCTTGCGGCGCTTCCACCCAATAGACCACAGGGTCGCCTTGGCTGATCCTCACTCTTGCAGAGCCATTAAGCTGCTCAGACATACTCTTTGACAACAAGCTATATTCTTTGGCTTTCTCTAAACCATTCATATAGGCTTGTCGTTGGGTCATTACTTCGATGCCCGTTATTTCAAAGAACTTATCTGAGGTCGCTTTATTTATTTCAACCCCTTCTTCCCAATCAATGAATACTGTTTTGACTTGCTTAGCCAACATCAAATTTACTTGCTCGAAGGTTGGCTTAAACACATACAGTGTCACTGTGATGTAAGAAACGATTTGGTTGATAAGCAATAAAGCACCAACAAAGAAAACTGTTTGCCCAAACGCGCTACGTGGAAAAAAGCTCATAAACGAAACTACTTTTCACCGTCTGGCACAAACACATAGCCTAGACCCCAAACAGTTTGGATGTATCTAGGGTTCGCAGCATCTTCTTCGATCATGCGGCGCAAGCGCGACACTTGAACGTCGATACTACGCTCAAGGGCACTGTAATCACGGCCACGTGCAAGGTTCATTAATTTGTCACGACTCAATGGCTCTCTTGGATGACTCACCAAAGCCTTCAATACCGCAAATTCACCACTGGTTAGCGAGATAACTTCATCGCCCTTTTGCATTTCACGAGTCGCCAGGTTCAGTTTAAAAATACCAAACTCTACTTCGTTTTCTTCGGCAGCTGGCGCACCCGGCACTTCTTTGGCACGACGACGCAAAATTGCCTTAATGCGCGCTAATAATTCTCTTGGGTTGAATGGTTTTGGAATGTAATCATCTGCACCTAACTCTAGCCCTATGATACGGTCAACCTCATCACCCTTAGCAGTTAGCATGACGATTGGTATTTCATTCTCTTTTTGACGAAGGCGGCGACAAATAGATAAACCATCTTCGCCAGGAAGCATTAAGTCTAACACCATTAAATGGAAGTTTTCGCGTTCCAATAAGCGATCCATTTGCTCACTGTTAGCCGCAGCACGAACAATAAAACCTTGCTCGACGAGATAGCGCTCTAACAAACTGCGTAAACGCATATCATCGTCGACAACTAATACCTTGGTAGTTTCATTTCCCATGATTGATTTCTTCTTTTTATCCAATATCTTTGCTTAATATAATTGAAAATGTGATTTCTCGACACCATTACTATGAAGAGTTTTGTTACCGAACATTACAATTTTTTAATATTTTACTCGCTCGACACCCAGATGATTTTTTATTAGTGTGTCAGTGGAGCAGAAATGATCCTAGTTTATGTATGAAAACCAATTTAATTACCCCTGAGGGTTATAACCAGCTGCAAAAAGAGCATGACCACCTCTGGTATGAAAAACGCCCTGAAATCACCAAAATAGTGAATTGGGCGGCCAGCTTAGGTGATCGCTCTGAAAATGCTGATTACACCTTTAATAAGCGTTTATTGCGGCAAATAGACCGCAGGGTGCGTTATTTAAGAAAACGTTTGCCCGATTTAAAGATTGTTCAATTTGACCCACAACAAGCCGGTAAAGTGTACTTTGGCGCTTGGGTTGAAATTGAAAATGAACAAGAAGAAATAAAACGTTTCAGAATTGTCGGTCCAGATGAAATTTATGACCGAAAAGACTATATTTCTATAGACGCACCAATGGCACGAGCACTATTAGGTAAGGAAGTCGACGACGAGTTTGTCGTGCGCACACCAGAGGGAGAAAAGCTCTGGTATGTAAATACTATCGAATACCTTAAATAAGCTTCTTATTCATAGACGCTATGCTATGATCGCCCACATATAATACGCTTAGACAGCACGTATACATCTGAATTTATAAGGATTTTGCATGAGCAACATCTCTGCACGTTTGGCACAAGAGCTAAATGCAAAAGAACAGCAAGTCATTGCTGCCACTGCACTTCTTGATGAAGGTGCCACAGTTCCATTTATTGCTCGTTACCGTAAAGAAGTAACCGGCGGTCTAGATGACACGCAATTACGTCGTCTAGAACAACGACTTGGTTATTTAAGAGAACTAGAAGACAGAAGACGCTTCATTCTTGATACCATTTCAGAGCAAGGTAAGTTAAGTGATGCCCTTGCTGGCGATATCAACAACGCGCAGAGCAAAACCGAGTTAGAAGATTTATATCTACCCTACAAACCTAAACGTCGTACTAAAGGCCAAATTGCCATTGAAGCGGGTTTAGAGCCACTTGCGGATGCTCTTTATAAAGATGCTGGTTTGGACCCTGAAAGCCATGCGGCTCAATTCGTAAATGCCGAAAAAGGCATTGAAGATGTCAAAGCGGCACTAGACGGTGCTAAATTTATTTTAATTGAACGCTTCGCCGAAGACGCTAAATTACTGGCAAAGCTCAGAAAACAAATCGATACACAAGGTGTGATCGAAGCCAAAGTAATTAAAGGCCAAGAAGACGCTGGCGCTAAATACCGTGACTACTTTGAGCATTCAGAGAAGCTCACGAAAGTGCCTTCGCATCGTGCGTTAGCTATGCTACGTGCCCGCAACGAAGGCGTATTACAGTTAAACATTAACCCTGAGCCGAGCAGTGAAAACCCAGCACAGTATTGTGCACAAATCATCGCTGATCATTACCAATTAAATGTAAGCTCAGCAACAGCAAGTATTTGGTTAATGTCAGTGGTTCAATGGGCTTGGAAAGTAAAACTATCTCTGCACCTAGAAAATGAGTTTTTAGGCACCATGCGTGAAAAAGCAGAGACACAAGCTATTGATGTATTTGCCAAGAACTTAAAAGATCTTTTAATGGCAGCCCCAGCTGGTCC
>CAYZOE010000065.1:0-26598 GCA_964479805.1 uncultured Pseudoalteromonas sp.
TCTTCAAGGCATTTGATATGTGGCGTGGCCTTGCCAATATAGCTCCCTTGTAAATAAGTAACACCTGCAGCGCAGAGTAGTTCGTACTGTGCTTCAGTTTCAATATTACCGACAATCAGGTGCATTTCCCTGTCTTCACATAAACGCGATAAATGCTCGATAAAAGACAATACTTGTTCATCACTTTCTAGATGCGCTGAAATAGCGTCATCGAGCTTAATGGCATCAATACTGAGTTTCATAACTCGGCTCACAGTAAGCAAACCACTGCTCACTGAGTTCACTAAAATCTTCACACCTTTACTCTTTAATATATTGATGGCAACGGCCATGGCATTAAAGTTATCGAGTATGTCTTGCTCATCCAGCTCAAAGGTAACCAAGCTTGGTTGCGGGTAGCGACGTAGCTCTTGTGAAATGAAATCTATCAACTGTGGGTCAGAGGCATCTTGGTAGCTTAATCCAATCGACCAAGCTGTACGAGATTTTCTAAAGCGAGTTACACATTGAGAAAAAATATGCCGCGTGAGTTGGCCTTCCATACGAGACTGTTTGACCACTTCAGAAAAGGCGCGGTCGGTGATAATACCCCCTTGCTCATCAAGTACACGGGCATTACATAAATACTGGCATATATTGTCATGCTTCGGCGCACAGCGCGGGGTAAAATAAACAACTACACGATTTTGAGAAAAGGCATCATCGAGTGTTTTAGCCATTGCTAGGCGAGCATATTGCAACTGTTTAGCTTCGTGCTTATCAATACTGTAAATACACACTAACTCTTTTTGCTGAACCGCTTGTCGACAAGCAACATAGGCGTTTTCTAACAGTAAAGATTTATTACCCTCTGCTATACCTGCATTAAGCTGAACATAAAGGTGAGGCCTATTTAACACAGGAGAGCTGGCAGGAAACTGTTGTACCAAATTACTTAAAAAGTGTTCACCACGTTCACTGTCACAAAATAGCACCAACTTTGACGTCGCAAGCCGATAAACATACACAGAGCTGGATTGTGCAGCAAAGTAACCCATCACTTTATTTATGACCTGATCGCCCACATATGCACCATAAAAACTGATGATATTCTCTAATTCGTTTATCTCCACGATAGCGAGACTTAAGTGCTCACTTTTATGTTGTTTGATATCGTATTCAAGAGCAACGCGATTACCAAAACCTGTACGAGGATCTGTGGTGAGTGATTTTCGATGTAATATAAAATAAAAGCTGGCCACCAAAACCGCAATGAAAAAGAAAAAGCTACCACTGAGAATGGCTCGCGTGACGCTGGCATTGAGCTGCGCTTGCACAGAATCCATGGTAATGTCAGCACCCACGAGGTAAGTTTTACCTTTATCACTTATGTAAGGCACAAGAATCGTTTTAAAACGACCCCACTGGTCTTCTGAGATTTCAAATACTGGCTCAGTAGAGCGAAAAGCACTTTTGTTTGTGACTGTCGCTTCAGGGTAAGGGTCTAAAAAGCGAGTAAGCATATTGGTTTGTACATCTTCTTTGGTATAGCTTGATGAAGTAAAAAGTACAAAAGGTTGCTCATATACCATGCTATACACGTACTCAACATTGAGCGTGTCAGCTAAAAGCGAAAGTTGCTTGTTTAAACGATGAAATTGTTCAGGTCGAATTGTTGCTAAATCATCATGATATTGTTCGCCAATCAAAAGCTGTGCACTTTTAGCTGCATGAAGCAAGCGTTTATCAATGTCGCTAATAATTGCTGTACGTGTTGTTTCGTAGGTGTAATAAACGTAACCTATTAAGCAAGATAGGAATATAAAAAATCCTGCAAAGAGAATATTTGCAGGCGAGGTCCTTCTGATCATTGTTAGTCCTTATTCTAAAAAGCAAAAAGCTTTTGAGAGTGATCATCATTGTTCATAAATACTAGGCAAATATCTGACTTAAGTCCACTTCAAGATTGCGTCTTTTACACTAGTATAGAAAGCGTTTTTAAGTTTTATAGGCGCAAAACGAGACTTTAATGAAAACTTAAAGTACAGTTAGCGGTTTAGTCATATAAGAATTATAAGGCCAATGAGGATATCTCTGTCCTTTATTGGTTTGTTTAACTAGGTAGAAACATGGGTCCTAAGCGTTGTGCTGTAGCTTCTGATGAAACTTTAATGCGTATATTTACGGTGCCGGAAGCGCCAGATTCAACTTTAAGTAAGATTGAACTGGAAATCTCCAATAATTTGGTGGGCTTTTTAAACGAGAATATTGCTGCAATCGAAAAGCCTTTACACGAGGTGGAAAAAGATTTTCAGTCGGCATCTATTCCAGAACAGCCTATGTTTGTATCTGACTATGCTCAAGATATTATGGAGCAGTTGGTCGCGCATTCAGTGCATACGGCTTCTCCGAGCTTTATTGGGCATATGACATCAGCTTTGCCGCATTTTGTTTTACCCTTGTCAAAACTCATGGTGGGGCTAAATCAGAACCTAGTAAAAATCGAAACCTCGAAAGCATTTACACCGTTAGAGCGTCAAGTGTTAGGTATGATGCATCACCTTGCTTACGGTGCTGATGAGTCTTTTTATGGAAAATGGATGCACAGTGCAAAAACGTCATTAGGTGCGTTTTGTTCAGGTGGAACTGTTGCCAACATTACTGCACTTTGGATCGCCAGAAATCGTTTGTTAAAACCACAAGGCGACTTTAAAGGCATTAATAGCCAAGGTCTGGTTGCAGCTATGATGCATTATGGTTACAAAGGCTTGGCGGTTTTAGTGTCTGAACGAGGTCACTACTCACTGGGTAAAGCAGCAGATGTTCTAGGTATTGGTCGCGATAATTTCATTGCCGTTAAGACCAGTAACAATAACAAGGTTGATGTTCAGGCTATGCGCGAGAAAGCATTAGAGCTTGAAGCACAAGGCATTAAAGTTATGGCGTTAGTGGGGGTTGCAGGCACAACGGAGACAGGTAACATAGATCCATTAAATGAGATGGCTGATCTGGCTCAAGAGCTAAACTGTCACTTTCATGTTGATGCGGCTTGGGGTGGTGCCACCTTATTGTCAAGCCATGCGCGTCCATTATTAGCGGGCATTGAGCGTGCTGATTCAATCACCATTGATGCGCACAAACAAATGTATGTGCCAATGGGAGCAGGCATGGTGCTATTTAAAGATCCGCATGCCACAGATGCCATAGAGCACCACGCTGAATACATTCTTCGTAAAGGCTCTAAAGATTTAGGTAGTCATACGCTGGAGGGCAGCCGCCCAGGCATGGCGATGCTTGTACATGCCTGTTTACGTGTGATTGGTCGTAAAGGCTATGAAATGCTTATTGATAAGGGCATTGCAAAGGCAAAGTACTTTGCTGAACTTATCAAAAAGGATGAAGATTTTGAGCTAGTGTCAGAACCTGAGCTATGCCTTTTAACTTATCGTTACGTACCGAAGTCAATTAAGCAGGCAATCGCCAATGCGAGTAAAGACGAGAAAATTGATATTTATGCTGCATTAAATCGATTTACGGCGAGCATGCAAAAACGTCAGCGTGAAGCTGGGCGTTCATTTGTTTCTCGTACACGTTTGACACCCGAACAATACGATAATCAGCCTACGGTTGTATTTAGAGTGGTTCTAGCCAATCCTTTGACTTCTGAGGGTATGCTTAAAGAAATCTTAGAGGAACAAAAGCAATTAGCTCAAAGCGATCCTATCTTCAAAAAATATTTAACTAAATATTTATAAGTAATCAGAAATTGATAGTGAAAAAGCCAACTTTATAAGTTGGCTTTTTTTTATGCTGCTCAAATAGTATGCTTAAGTTATGCTGGTTGGAGTTAATATGAAATATGCAGTATTTGAAGACAATAATTTATGTCGATTCTGTTGAAGAAGCGTTAGATTTTTACTATCAAGCTTTTGGTTTTGCCACCACAGCTCTGACTGAGTCGGCTGATTATGGTGAGTTAGATACAGGAATGGTTACACTTGGCTTTGCTTCGCATCCTTTGGCGCAGGCGCAATTTAAGCAAAGCTATATTCGCAGTCATCCAAAACAACCAGCATTAGGATTTGAATTATGTATAGAGTGTGAAAATGTAATTGAGAGTTATGATAGAGCTGTAGCTGCAGGCGCCGAACCACTTATGGCGCCAAGTCATAAGGGAGAGCACACACAAGCTTATGTGCGTGCTATTGAAGGGACGCTTATAGCATTAGTCGCACAAAGCGCGAGCTAGGCCTGTAGGCTCAATTTCGACGCAAACGTTTTCATCGTTCCAGTTTAGTCCAAATAATGCTTGGTCTTCGTTCAAATCTTCAACCCACTCGTCTAGTAATTCGTCTAAGTCGATAACCATAGGTGAGTATGCTTGCCACTCATCTTTACATTGTGCTTTTGCCTTTTCTTCACTGTCCCAAAGCAAAAGGACATCCGCATTTTCAAACTGGTTTGATTCGCAAACAACAACGCCACCATCTTCAGCGCCCAAGGCCCAAACTTGTGTACCAAGACGTGCCTGTTCAACAAATGTCACTAATTCTGATTCAATTTCGATTTCGCTCATCATCTTATCCTGTTTAAGCTATCAAGAATGTCTAGGATCAGTTTGTGCTACACCAGGCAAATTACTTTGTATTTGATGAAATGCCATCAGAGCTGCAAAGTCTTGCAAATTATAGAGATCACGAAACAAGATCCAATCTAGCAGGCAGTATAAACTGATCTTGAGATAACTGCTTTCTAAAAACGCTTCTTTCACACATTGTTCATTTAAATAGGCCAAAAGTGCAGCAATACGTTCATATTGTAGGTTAAAAAACAGCTTGTTTTCAGAGGTATCAAAGCCTGAGCGATAGCACAGTAACAATTCTATTAGTGAGTCATTGCAAGCGTCGACCTGTACGAGTTGGTTCGCTTGCCACCAAGTCATTTCAGGTAACTGATGTTGCTCAGTTAAATAACGCATGATTAATCCCGAGTCCGCAATGTTTAATTCGCTATCGGCTAGAAATGGAATTTTCCGGGTCGGATTGTGTTTAATCATGGTTTGTCGATCTGCTTGTGCAAATATATCTAAACAAGTGTAAGGTAAATCAAATTGATGATATTGGGCAAACATACGAATACGGCGTGCGTAGGGAGAGGTATCAGAACCATACAAGTGCATAAATCGGCTCCTATTTTTTATGCTCACTGAAAATATACTTTTTTATAAATATAAAAAAAGCCGCTATTGCGGCTTTAGAGTAAATACTTGTTTATTCAGTTCGGCTTGTTACTTCTAGTAAGTGATAACCAAATTGAGTTTGTACCGGACCTTGAACTTGATTAACCGGTGCTGAAAAAACTACTTTATCGAATTCTGGCACCATCATACCTGGACCAAATTCACCTAGCTCACCACCATCTTGGCCTGACGGACAGCTAGAATGTTTCTTTGCAAGTTCTGCGAAGTCAGCACCTTGCTCTATTTCTGATTTCAATTCTAAACAAAGCGCTTCGCTTTCAACTAAAATATGTCTTGCACTGGCAACTGTCATACATTCTCCATAATTCTAAGTCTGAGCAATTTTAACTAATAGTTTATTCTAGTATAGATTGAATTTCTTCTAGCGCAACGGTTATAGAGAACTTTCAATTGCTTGAGTTAATTTTGTCGAAAGTGGTTTCGTACGGCTGTTAAAGCGTTGTACTGTTTTTCTGTCAGCTGAAACAAGGTATTTATAAAAATTCCACTTTGGTGAACTTGTCTCTGCATTAAGATGTTTGAAAATGGGGTTTGCGCTGTTACCACGTACCGCTGTTGTAGATAGCATTGTGAAAGTTACCCCGTAATTTACGTAACAAACTTCTGCGGTATCTGCTTCATCGTTTTCTTCTTGAAAAAAATCATCGCTTGGAAAACCAATGACCACTAAGCCTTTGTCTTTATATTTTTGATGAAGGGCTTCTAGTTCTTCAAATTGACCAGTAAAACCACAATTACTGGCCGTATTCACAATCAGTAGTGGTTTATCTTTAAATTCGCAAAAATTTACCGACTCTTCAGAGTGCAGTTTTCGCATTGTGATGTTCGTGAAGTCATCGCAGGAATTTGCCTGCACAGGCGTTGTGAACAGCACATAGCACAAAATCATTAAACTTAATAAATACTTACACATATATTTTCCCATTTTCTATTTGACTAGTTTAAGATACGAATTCTTCGTTTACCACGATCATTGTAGAGTAAAAGTAATGAATATTCGCTATGCACAAGCATCTGATTTAGAGGCGATAGTTGCCATTTACAACGAAACCATCGCCAGTCGTATGGTGACGGCTGATACAGAGGCGGTGACTGTTGAGTCTCGGATAGCTTGGTTTGAAAGTCATAACAAGCGCTCGCCTATTTTTGTTTGTTGTGATGATGAAGATGTGCTGGGATGGTTAAGTTATAAAGATTTTTATGGGCGACCGGCATATCAGAACTGTAAAGAAATCAGTATTTATATAACTCATAGAGCGCGTGGCGAGGGGTTGGGCAGAAGGCTGCTCGCATTTGCAGAAGAACATGGCCGAGAAATTGGTCTAAAAGCATTACTTGGTTTTGTGTTTTCGCATAACACCCCAAGTATTAAGCTTTTTAAACAACATAGCTATGCTGTATGGGGGGAGTTTCCTCAAGTGGCGGAAATGGATGATCAGACATATAGTTTGACTATTCTAGGAAAGCACCTTTGATTAATACAAGTGATCATTGAGTTGTTCATGTATGAGTTTATCCTGTCAACGGACATTTGTTTGACAAGGAAATAGAGTTTAAGAATAAGCTATGTCTAACAAAATACTGATAATTGACAGTAATAGTGTATTGGCCATGCGCCTTAAGGTGCTATTTGAGTTACTAGGTGGTGAAGTAGAACACATTCATTATCGTATGTTGAATGAGGCCTTTGATTATGATCAATATTGTGTCGTTGCCATTGCGCATGGTATACCGAGTGAATATTTAGACAGTTTATCTGTTTTACGTGCACACCCTAAATTAATATTACTCGCTCCTAAACCAGACAATACAGAGCATCTACAAGTTTTCAGTCAATTTAACCGTGCTTTACCCAATGGTATTGTGATTTATCCTTTCTTCGCCAATAAAGAAATTACTAACTTACTTGAGCGTGTTTTAGAGATTGGAATTGATTCTCGACTAGTGTTACCAAAAGTGTTGTTAGTTGATCATTATCATGAACGACTTGAATCTCTGGCAACCAGTTTACGAGGTGCACAGCTTCAAGTGTTAACAGCACTTAGTAAAGATGAAGCGTTAGACCTAGCTAAAAATAATGACGTTGATTTATTAATTAGTGATTTTAATTTAGAGCAAGGCACGGGTCTTGAAGTATTTAATGCACTCAAAATGGTTTCTCCACACTGTCGATGTTTATTGTTCACGTCTCGTGCTAATCAAGTCGATATGATGGAAGCCATACGTCAGGGTGTTGAAGATGTATTAATAAAACCTTTTGATGAAAGTGAATTACTGCAATCTCTTCACAAATTATGGCAAACCGAACTATTGAAACGTCATAATCAAGAGCTGGTTGAGCGACTACAAGATACCGTTGATGCCTTAATCGAAAGGGATAGTTTACTTCGAGTTATCTATAAGCATACACCCGATCCGATAATGCTATTTGCTCGCAATGGTAAAATAATCGAGGCGAACGACGCTTGTGGTGAACTATTAAAGCTCTCTCCTGAAGATTTATCGTCACATTCCATCTTTGAGCTATTTGATACAGAGACGGCGGCAGGTCTTAAAACGGCGATACAAGGCGTGGGTGCTCATAGACATTTTAATTTCGAGTTATTGTTATCTAGAGAAAGCGGCGCGGTGCCATTAATGGGCACTTTTACCGAAATTGACCACCATGGTGAAATGGCCTTTGCAGTGATATTAAAAAATGTAACGCAACTGAAGAAGAAGCAGCAACTGCTAGAAGAGGCGAAAGAAGTATTAGAAGTTGAAGTACAGGCGCGTACCGCACAGTTACAAAAAGCAAAAGACGATGCAGAGGCTGCCAACCAAAGTAAATCTGAGTTTTTAGCTAATATGTCACATGAGCTTCGAACACCGATGCATTCTATATTAAGCTTTGCACGTTTTGGATTAGATAAATTGGGCGCTGGCGAAACACCCATTGATAAACTGAAAAAATATTTATCGCGAATAGAAACCAGTGGTGAGCGTTTACTTTTATTACTAAATAACTTGTTAGATCTGTCAAAGCTTGATGCGGGTCATTTTCCATTTAATCCAAGTAACAATGATTTAATGGCGATTATTAAAACGGGTATCGAAGATGTCGCTGGCTCAGCAATGGAAAAGGGTATACAAATTAGGGTGAGTTCATCAGTTGAACGACTACCTCTGTTTTGCGACCAAGATCAGCTTAATCAAGTAATACGAAACCTGTTAGGCAATGCGCTTAAATTCAGCCCAAAAGACAGTGAAGTGGGCGTGGCAATTACTTTAGAAGAAGAAACAGTTCATATTGCGATCAGTGACCGAGGTGTTGGTATTCCCGAAGATGAATTAGAGCAAGTATTTTCTAAGTTTGTACAAAGTAGTAAAACTAATAGTGGCGCTGGTGGTACAGGCCTTGGTTTGGCAATTTGTAAGGAGTTTATACTACTACATAAGGGTTATATTTGTGCTAAAAACAACAATAATGGCGGTGCTACCGTGATGATTGAGTTACCATTAAAGAAACAGAATGAATTATTGGTTTAGCAAATTTGCAAAACCAAGACTATAACTATTCTACAGGTATCAAGAAAAGGAATAGCTCATGGCATTACAGCGTATATTAGCCGTTGATGACGAACCGTTTAATTTAGAGATCATAGAAGAAATCCTAGAAGATTTGGACTTACAATTGGTGACTGCAGAAAGCGGCCCTGAATGTTTGGAAGTATTAGAATCGTTCTCTCCACAGGTGGTTTTACTCGATGTCAGTATGCCGGGGATGGATGGTTACGAAGTTTGTCGCCAAATAAAAGGAAACCCAGCCACTAAAGATATTGTAGTTATGTTTGTGTCTGCGCGTGGCTCAGTTGAAGAGCGTATGGAAGGGTATTCCGTAGGGGCAGAAGACTATATTGTTAAGCCCTTTGCCCATGGTGAATTAAAAAGTAAACTCAGTAATTTGGGGCAGATTTTACTTGAAAAAGAAAGTCTGGAGCAACAAGTTGAAGATGCAACAAGCACTGCATTTAGCGCTATGGCGACCAGCAGTGAAATGGGGCAAATTGTTAATTACATTGAGCAAATTGGTCAAATAGACGATGTATCTGAATTAGCGCAAGCTTTAATAAGTTGTTTATCTAGCTTTGGTTTGACTTGTAATATGGAATTGAGGAGCAACGACGATAGGCAGCACTTCGCGTCTTTAGGTTTATGCTCTCCGATAGTGTTGGAGCTTTTTGAGATACTCAAATCAAAAGGTCGACTTCACGAGTTCCAAAACCGTGTTCTGGTAAATTATGAAAATCTTAGCTTGTTGATTTTAAATATGCCTGGAGACGATGAAGAAAAGCATGGCAGAATTCGCGATCATATTTGTTTTATAGCGAGTGTAACTGAGCAACAATTGCTGTCAATTTTGACACGCAGAGAATTAAAAGAACAGCAACAAAACCTCTCAGAAGTTATTTCTATGGTGCACAGTAAATTTACCGGTTTGATGTCGTTACTCGACGACAACCGTAAGCACAATGAAGAAGTGTTCCGCTCACTGCAAGAGCAGTTTGAAAACCGGATCCCGACTATGGGGTTAGATGAAGATCAAGAAGTGTTTATATTCACTAATGTTGATGAGGCAATCCAAAACTCTGTGGCTAGAGAAGGGTCTATTGCAAAAGTCCGTTCTGCATTCACAGAGATAGAAGCTGACTTATCTCTTATTAATAAGAAGTAGTAAGTGCGTCACAGCACTTTTATGCATCGCGCGGCAGTCCTTTTTCAATAATTCGGATTAACCGCGCTTGTTTCCTATCAAGTTCCTCTTTCTTACTTTTCTGTTGTGTAAGTGCCCATTCTATATGTTCTTGTACGAGCTCTGAACTATTTGGCAGTGCTTGGTTAAGCGTATCAATAATGCCTTGATTAAATGGTGCATTCCCTAATCCAACGGCTAAATTACGTTGCCAACGTTCAAAACCAATGCGACGGATTGGACTGCCTTCAGTATTTTTTAAAAACGCTTCTTCTGTCCAATTGAATAAAGTCAGTAACTCTTGATCTTTCAAGTTTTTCCTAGGAGTGAAATCATCTTCCTGCGCGAGTTGACCAAAGCGGTTCCAAGGGCATACGAGCTGGCAATCATCACAGCCATACACTCGATTGCCTAGCAATGGTCGGTATTGTTTAGGGATTGTGCCCTGTAATTCAATAGTTAAGTAAGAAATGCACTTTCGAGCATCAACGACATAAGGTTCAACAATGGCACCAGTTGGGCACAGTGTTATACAGGCGGTGCATTTACCACAGCCTTCTTCTTTATTTGGTTCATCAATGGGCAGTGGTAAATCAACAAATAGCTCTCCTAAGAAAAACCAAGACCCCGCTTGTTTATTGATTAACAAGCTGTTTTTACCACGCCAACCAAGACCTGCTTTTTCGGCGAGTTGACGTTCTAGTACAGGCGCTGAATCCACAAAGGGACGAAAGCCAAACTGTCCAACCTCTTGCTCTATTTTTTGTCCAAGTTTTTTTAATTTATTTCTGATCACCTTATGGTAATCACGACCTAACGCATAGCGGCTAATATAGGCGGTTTCTTTATTTCCAAGCGCCTTTGCAAAACTGGCTTCAGGCGGCAGGTAGTTCATTTTTACACTGATGATGCGCTGTGTACCGGGGACAAGTTCAGCAGGTCTTGCCCGTTTCATGTCATGGGCGGCCATATAGTTCATTTCGCCATGATAGCCATTATCTAACCAGCGCTGCAGCTGAGCTTCATGTTCAGATAAATCGATATCCGTAATCCCAACTTCGGCAAAGCCAAATTCTTTTCCCCATTGCTTAATTTTTGCAGCAAGTTCAATATAATCAATATTAGTGGCAGTCACGGAATCATAATCTTGGAAGCTAAATACACTGCTAATTTACCACAATACGCGTATCTCGCCCAACAGGTACAAGCTTATGAAGCACAAGCTGCTCAAAAAGTGGGATTGTCGTTATGGCAATTAATGCAACGAGCTGGTGAGGCGTTATTTAGTTTGTTCGATGCTGAGTTTGTTGATGCTGAACGGATCTTGATTATGGCTGGAAAAGGCAATAATGCGGGGGACGCCTATTTGTTGGCAGCGCATTTACAGCACTCGGGTCGACAGGTTGTTGTTTACAGTGTGTTTCCTATTGATTTGTTAAAAGGTGATGCGTTAAAAGCCTACCACCATGCTAAATCATGTGAAGTTGAGTTCAGTGCAGGTTGGCCCCAGCAACAAGCGTTTGATGCCATAGTTGACGGCATATTTGGTACAGGGTTTAAAGGTGACCTTAGTGCTCCGCTTATTTCCTTATTTGCTCACTGTGAAAAAAGCACCGCGATTAAAGTAAGTATAGATGTCCCCAGTGGTGTCAACGCCAGCTCATCAGAGGTTGCTATTGGTGCCTTTAAAGCAGATTTCACTCTGACCTTTATCGCTTTAAAGCAAGGTTTATTAACGGGTAAAGCGATGGCGTATTGTGGACGTCTCTACTTAGCTGAATTGGGGGTTGCAGAAGCGTTTGCAGCACTAGTTAAGCCAAGTGCCACTTATCTTAATCAACAAGCTCACCTTGAAAATAATCCTATGAGAGCCATCGATACTTACAAAAACCAATGTGGTCATGTGTTATTAATTGGTGGTGGTAAAGGGATGGCAGGCGCCATAAGGCTGGCGGCAGAGGCCTGTTTACGTTCCGGCGCAGGTCTTGTTAGTGTTGCAACGCATCCAGATAATGTTGCCATAGTATTGCAAGGGCGCTATGAGCTTATGGTTCATGGCATTGGAAATAAAGCTGATCTATTGGCACTTATGAGCAGAGCTGATGTCTTAGTGATAGGGCCCGGACTAGGGCAATCTAGTTGGGCAGAGGATCTGTTTGATACCTGCATAGAGTTTAATGGTGAAATAGTCATAGATGCCGATGGCTTAAACTTTCTGGCAAAGCGGCCTAAAAAATTACCAAGGTGCGTTATTACACCTCATGAAGGAGAGGCTAGGCGATTATTAGGTGGGCATTGCATAATGTCTGCTCGCTTTGAGGTGGCGAAGTTACTCCATGAGGAATATATGGCTTCGGTAGTTTTAAAGGGGCCGGGCAGTTTGATATATGATGGCAACTGCACAGCAATTAACCGCTCGGGCACACCGGCAATGGCCAGTGCTGGGATGGGGGACGTTTTATCTGGTATGATTGCTGCTTTGATTGCACAAGGCCTCACTCCCTTTAATGCTGCACACCTTAGTGTGTATGTGCACGGTTTAGCTGCACAGATAGCAGCTAAGGATGGAGAAAAAGGGTTACTGGCCTGTGACTTATTCGTTTATATTCGACGTTTATTAGGATAAACATGCGTAATACCTTTACTCTAATATTAGAAAATGAAGCTGCCACAGTAGGTATGGGTAGCGTGCTTGCAAGCCTTGTTAAACAAGGCGCGGTGATTTTTTTGCATGGTGATCTAGGAGCAGGTAAAACAACGTTAACACGCGGCATTGTGCAGGGCTTAGGTCATACAGGTAAGGTTAAAAGTCCAACCTATACCCTAGTTGAGCCATATGAATTAGCGAATTGCTCGGTATATCATTTTGATTTGTATCGTTTGGGAGACCCTGAAGAATTAGAGTATATGGGGATCCGAGATTATTTTGCACCGACGGCGATTTGCGTGATTGAATGGCCTGAAAAGGGTCACGGGTTTATTCCGACTCCCGATTTAAATATTACTATGCAGTACCAAGGGGAGCAAAGACAGATCAGTATAGAAGCTGAGTCTGAACGAGGTACTGCGATACTAAACACACTACAAAACGATGAACAGTTTAAGAATAATTAAAATAATACAGTTAAGTCTCATCTTTTGCCTGTTTCTGAGTGCATCGGTATGGGCAAAAAATAGCATCGAAGGAGTTCGAGTTTGGCCGTCACCTGAGAGTACCCGTGTTGTACTTGATATGTCTGCTAAACCCGAGTTTAGTTATTTTATGCTAAAGAATCCGCTTCGTTTAGTGGTTGATTTAGAAAACACAAAAAAGCATAACAAGCTGCCGGCAATTCCTAAAGAACATCGGGTGTTGTCTAGATTGCGTTATAGCAAACCCAAAAACACTAAAAGTACGCGTTTAGTATTTGATTTAACGCGTACTGCTCGACCAGTAATTTTTGCTTTGGCACCCACAGGGCCTTATAAAAACCGCTTAGTGATAGATTTATATGGCAAACAAAAAAGCTTAGAAGCGAACGATACTAAGAAAAGACGGGAACGCTTGACAGATCGAGACATTATTGTTGCGATTGATGCTGGTCATGGTGGCGAAGATCCTGGCTCGATTGGTCCATCGGGGACCTATGAAAAAAATATAACGCTCCCGATTGCAAAACGGCTGGCAAGGATGATTGATGCTGAGCCAGGCATGCAAGCTAGGCTAACCCGTACAGGTGATTACTTCTTAAAACTCAATACACGCACTTCAAAAGCAAGGCAAAAACGCGCTGACTTTTTTGTATCTATTCATGCTGATGCGTTCACTCGACCGGAGCCCAATGGCACCTCGGTATGGGTACTTTCGCTTCGACGTGCGCAGTCAGAAACAGGTAAATGGCTAGAAGACAGAGAAAAACATTCTCAACTACTTGGTGGTGCTGCAGATTTAATCAAAGATACAGCAAACGAACGCTATCTTGCAAAAGCCTTATTAGATATGTCGATGGATCATTCTATGAAAACGGGTTTTACCGTTGCAGAAGAAGTCGTAAGAGAGCTGAAGAAAGTCTCTAAATTACATAAGAAAATACCTCAGTCTGCTAACTTTGGGGTTCTAAAGTCGCCTGATATCCCCTCTATATTAGTCGAAACTGGGTTCATCTCGAATCCTAAAGAGGAGAAAATGTTAAAAACAGCACGTCACCAAGAGCGTTTGGCACGTGCAATTTTTAAAGCGATCCGTACTCATTATCAGCAAAATCCGCCTGATGACTCGCTGTTTGCTCGGATGAAAGAAAATAAGCCGATGCAGCATAAGGTAAAGCGTGGAGAGTCATTAAGTTTATTGGCGCAGCGTTATGGCACGACGGTATCGGCGCTGAAAAAAGCCAATAAACTGAGTAAAAATACCCTGTATATTGGCCAGGTATTAAAAATTCCTAAAGTGTAGACTTGCATGAGCATTGAAATTTTACCGGCCCGTTTAGCAAACCAAATTGCTGCGGGTGAAGTGGTTGAAAGGCCTGCTTCGGTTGTTAAAGAGTTAGTCGAAAATAGCATTGATGCTGGTGCAAACCGCATTTCTATCGACATTGAACGTGGCGGTCATAAGCTGATCCGTATTCGTGATAATGGTAACGGTATTGTCAAAGATGAACTCACTTTGGCACTCTCTCGTCACGCAACCAGTAAATTAAAAAGTTTAGATGATCTAGAGTGCATCTCATCTTTGGGGTTTCGTGGTGAAGCTTTGGCATCAATTAGCTCGGTATCGCGTCTTACTTTAAGTTCAAAGCCCGCACAGCAAGAAACTGCATGGCAAGCATTTGCTGAGGGAAGGGATATGGCTGTTCGAGTGCAGCCGACTGCTCACCCAAATGGCACCACCATTGAGGTTAAAGATTTATTTTTTAACACTCCTGCTCGACGTAAATTTTTACGCACCGAAAAAACAGAATTTAGTCATATTGATGAGCTCGTAAAACGTATTGCGTTAAGTCGCTTTGATGTAGCAATTACTCTGACTCACAATAAAAAGGTGGTTCGTCAATATCGTGCTCGAACGCCAGAGCAGGGCACTGACAGAGTTGCTCAAGTTGCGGGCAAAGCATTCGCAACTGACGCAGTATATATCGAATCTGGTGCTGATGGGTTAAAACTATATGGTTGGGTATTGCCATGTGGAGAGAGTGGCAATTCACAATATACCTATGTAAATGGTCGTATGATGAGAGATAAACTCATTTTGCATGCAATACGCCAAGCATTCGAAGAGCAGGTGGGGCAAATTGAATTGCCCGGTTTTGTGATTTACCTCGAATTGGACCCAAGACAAGTTGATGTTAATGTGCATCCGGCCAAGCATGAAGTGCGCTTTCATCAAGCGCGTTTAGTTCACGATTTTATTGTGCAAGCTGTGAAACAAGCGGTATTTATGCCAGAGCAAAGCAGCTTGAGTACAAATACACATCCAGACTATGTCGAAGACGCCCAGCAGCAGAGCTACCAATCAGAGCTTAACCCTTCATCAGAGCCACTAGTCTCGGTCCCTTCTGGGTTTGACTTTACGCCTCAGCCGAGTCAACTTTCATCAAGTTCAGGGCAAAGTGGTAGGGCGAGTTCAGCTTCACACTCTGGAGGGCGTGCAACTGCAAACCAGAACTCGGCAGAGCAAACTCAGCATCAATATAATGCAAATGAGTTTTACCAAGCACTGACACCGAAAACTCAAACACAACCATTGTCTGAGGCTTCTTCATTTGAAGACAATACACCAAATACAGTGCACTCAGAAGTTGACATTATGCTTTTGTCAGAGGGGATGCTGTTTGTTAAAAAGCAAAATCATATTCTGTTAAGTCATTACAAGTATGCTCTGTTACCTTTATGGCAAGCGGATATTGAACAAGATGCGGCGTTGACCGGTAAAGCCTTGTTGTTACCAGTTCGCGTAAATTTAGAATTAGTTCATAAACAAGTGCTTGAGAAAAATCAATCTTGGCTTACCTTACTTGGTTTTGATATTCAGTTTTTTGAAAAATACATTATGGTTAAAAAATTACCTATTAATGTTTATAGCATAGATGTTGCTGAGCTAATCAATCGCACGTTAGATTGTTGTAGTAAAGAGTTTAGTGATATTCATCATTGGCTTGAATGGTTATATGAGCAAACGCCGAGTAGTTACTTTGCCAGTGATAGCTTTGCGAATTTACAAATAAAAATACAAAGCAGTGCACATTGTCTTTCAGAAATAGAGAGAAAAGCAGTTAAACTGGACAGTAATATGTTTAAAACAATTTTAGAACAAGGCGTACAGTGAGTAAGTTACCTGTCATTACACTAATGGGACCAACCGCCGCTGGTAAAACAGCACTGGCAATTGAGTTATGTCAGCATTTAGACACGGAAATTATCAGTGTCGATTCTGCGCTAATATATAAAGAGATGGACATTGGTACCGCGAAACCCAATGCGCAAGAATTGGCGCAAGCGCCACATAAATTGATTGACCTGATCGATCCGAAAGAGAGTTACTCAGTCGCAGAATTTAGACGCGATGCCATTGAATGTATCGATGCACTGCATGCGAAAGGCAAAGTGCCTATTTTAGTCGGCGGCACCATGATGTACTTTAAGGGGTTAATAGAGGGTCTATCACCTTTGCCTGAAGCGGATGACAAAGTAAGGGCTCAGCTAGAAAAAGAAGCTAATGAATGTGGTTGGCCTGCTCTTCATGCACTTTTGGCAGAAGTTGACCCAGATGCTGCAGCGAAGATCAGTGAAAATGACTCTCAGCGAATTAACCGCGCATTAGAGGTGTATCGTTTAACAGGTAAGAACATGACGGAGTTACAACAACAAAAGCAACCTGAATTACCTTACACGTTTCATCAATTCGCTATCGCCCCTTCTGACCGTAAAGTCTTACATGATAGAATCGAAAAAAGATTTAAAATAATGTTAGATCAGGGGTTTAAAAATGAAGTTTTGGCCCTATATCAGCGAGAAGACCTGCATTTAGATTTACCGTCGATACGTTGTGTTGGGTATCGACAAATGTGGGAACACTTAGCCGGCGAATACGATCACGATGAAATGTTATTTAAAGGAGTCGCGGCGACGAGACAACTCGCAAAGCGACAATTAACTTGGTTGAGGGGATGGCCAAACGTGACTTGGTTAGAGACTGATGCGCAAGAAAACTTGCAACGTGTTCTAACTTCGCTAAGCTATTAGTAGTTGATAAATCAAGCTGTTCGAGTTTTTTCAACAAAGAAAATATAATAACACCTAAAACGAAGGATAAGACAATGGCAAAAGGCCAATCTTTACAAGACCCATTTTTGAATGTACTACGCCGTGAACGCATTCCTGTTTCAATCTTTTTAGTTAACGGCATCAAATTACAAGGTAAGATCCAATCATTCGATCAATTCGTAATCTTACTTGAAAATACGGTAAACCAAATGGTTTACAAGCACGCTATCTCAACTGTTGTGCCAGCTAGAGCAGTAAATTTCCAGTCTGCACAAGGCGGTGATAATTCAGAGAATTCTGGTAGCGAAGAAGGTAATTATTAATTTTTTAGGAGCGTAATGCTTGTTTGACCGTTATGAAGCCGGCGAACAGGCAATCTTAGTTCATATCGACTTTCAAAACGAAGGGGATCGAGAAGATCTCACGGAGTTAGAAATGTTGGTATCTTCTGCTGGTGTTAGAAGTTTGGCGGTTGTGCAAGGCAGTCGTCAAGCACCGCATGCTAAACTGTTTGTCGGAACCGGTAAGGCAGAAGAAATCGCTGAGATTGTCAAAATCCACAATGCAGATGTCATCATCTTTAATCACCAACTCAGCCCCTCTCAAGAAAGAAACCTAGAGAGTATTTGTAAGTGTCGTGTATTAGACAGAACGACGCTGATTTTAGATATTTTTGCCCAGCGAGCACGTACTCACGAAGGTAAGTTACAGGTTGAACTCGCTCAGCTTAGGCACATCTCAACTCGCCTGATCCGTGGTTGGACCCACTTAGAGCGTCAAAAAGGCGGGATTGGCCTGCGAGGCCCGGGTGAAACTCAGCTTGAAACCGATCGCCGTTTATTGAGAGAGCGTATAAAAAGTATACGTAAAAGGCTTGAAAAAGTTGCGACAGTTCGAGAGCAAGGCAGACGTGCACGATGTCGAAATGAAGTGCCTACTGTGTCGTTAGTGGGTTACACCAATGCGGGCAAGTCTAGCTTATTTAATTTTGTTACTGATGCTGAGGTCTATGCTGCGGACCAGCTCTTTGCGACGTTAGATCCAACGCTTAGAAAATTAGAAATTGATGATATTGGCCCTATCATTTTTGCCGATACAGTTGGGTTCATAAGACATTTACCACACGATTTAGTTGCTGCGTTCAAAGCGACACTGACTGAAACTCGTGAGGCAGATCTACAGTTGCATGTTATAGATGTTGCTGATAACAGAAGAAAAGAGAACATTGAAGAGGTACAATCGGTTCTTAAAGAGATTGAAGCAGATGAAATCCCTCAGCTTCTAGTCTATAACAAGATTGATCTCTTAGAAGATGTTAAGCCAAGAATTGACTTTAACGACGAAGGTGTACCAATTAGAGTGTGGTTGTCGGCACAGACTGGCGAAGGCACTGAATTGTTACTAGAGGCTATCTCTAAGTTACTTGCAAAGAAAGTGTTTGCTCACACACTTTGCGTACCACCTGCGTCAGGTAAATTACGTGGTGCGCTTTTTAATTTAAATGGCGTAAAACAAGAAAACTATGACGAGCAAGGCAATTGGTTGCTTGATATACGTATCCCTCAGGTTGATTGGGAACGACTGAAAAAAGAACAAGGTGCAAGTATCGAGCAGTTCATCGTTTCAGACTAAACAAAGACTGTTACGATTTTCTTCTCATAATGATATAAGTCATGCGAGATATTTGTTAGATTAAACTTAATTCATTTTAGATAACAATGGAGTATAGCTATGGCCTGGAATGAGCCGGGTAAGAATGGCAATGATAACGATCCGTGGAAAAACCGCGGAGGTAAAGATCAAGGCCCACCCGATCTTGACGAAGTATTCCGTAAATTTGGCGATAAGTTTGGCGGTATTTTTGGCGGTAAACCTGGTGGTAGTAGCGGTGGTTTAGGCGGAGCAGGTATTACTTTTGTATTGCTGATAGCCATCGTTGTTTGGGCACTTAGTGGTATTTATACCGTCAGAGAAGCTGAGCGAGGCATTGTGTTACAGTTCGGTAAATTCGATCGAATCGCTGAGCCTGGCTTACGTTGGAAGGCAACCTTTATTGAGCAAGTGATTCAGATCGATATCGAAGCGGTTCGTTCGTTATCAGCATCAGGCTTCATGCTGACTGAAGACGAAAACGTAGTTAATGTTGAGTTCGAAGTTCAGTATCGTGTTGTAGACCCAACTTTATATCGCTTCAGCGTGACAGATGCAGATAACAGCTTACAACAAGCGCTTGATAGTGCACTTCGTTATGTTGTTGGTCATTCACGCATGGACCAAGTATTAACAACGGGTCGTGAAGAGGTTCGTCAACGTACATGGGACGAGCTAAATAAGATCATCGAACCATACAATCTTGGTATAATCGTAACGGACGTGAACTTTAAAGATTCTCGTCCGCCAGCTGAAGTGAAAGATGCGTTTGATGATGCGATTGCTGCACAAGAAGATGAAGAGCGTTTCATTCGTGAAGCAGAGGCATACGAAAGAGAAATTGAGCCTCGTGCACGTGGCCAGGTTACTCGTATGACGCAAGAAGCTGAAGGTTACAAAGAACGTATTATCCTTGAAGCACAGGGTGAAGTAGCACGATTCGAGCAGCTTTTACCAGAGTATCAATCGGCGAAAGAAGTAACTCGTCAGCGTCTTTACATCGATATGATGGAAGAAGTATTAGGTAGCAGTAGTAAAGTATTGGTTGATGTCAAAGGTGGTAATAATATGATGTATTTACCGCTTGATAAGATCATGCAGCGAAGTGGTCAACAAGGCACTATGACACTACCAAATGCGAACGACCTTAATCAATTACGCCAAACTTTAGGGCAGCAATCACGTAATAACAGTACTGTGAATAGCGCTAGAGACCGTTTTTCAAATGACAGATATAACAACAGTGGGAGATAAGCGTTATGAGAAATTTTAGTTCTATCCTCTTAATTGTTGCCGTGTTAATGTCATTTTCATCGGTGTTTGTGGTTAAAGAAGGTCAACGTGCAATTGTTTTACTATTCAGTAAGGTACAGAAAGACAGTGAAGAAAATGCGGTTGTATACGGTCCTGGTCTTCATTTCAAAGTGCCTTTCTTTAGCCAAGTAAAACAGCTGGATGCTCGTATTCAAACGCTTGACGGTGCACCAGATCGCTTCGTAACAAGTGAGAAAAAAGACTTAATCGTTAACTCGTTTGTAAAATGGCGAGTGAATGATTTCAGTGCTTACTATCTACGTGCACGTGGTGATAAGCAATATGCTGAAACACTACTTAAGCAAAAAGTGAACAATGGTCTGAGAACTAACTTTGGTAACCGTACAATCAAAGAGATTGTTTCTGGTGAGAGAAGTGAGTTAATGGCAGAGGCATTGGTGCAAGCATCTGAAAGTGCAACTGAGCTTGGTATTGAAGTATTAGATGTTCGTGTAAAACAAATCAACTTACCCAATGAAGTCAGTGAATCTATCTTCCGTCGTATGCGAGCTGAGCGTACAGCAGTAGCTAAAGAGCATCGCTCTGAAGGTCAAGAGAAAGCTGAAACAATTCGTGCAGAAGTGGATCGTCGTGTGACGGTCATGCTTGCTGATGCTGAGCGTAATGCACGAAGTGTTCGAGGTGAAGGCGATGCAACAGCAGCTAAAATCTATGCGGATGCTTACAACAAAGACGCGGAATTCTTCGGTTTCGTTCGTTCTTTAGAAGCTTATAAGAAAACTTTCAATAACAAAGGCGATGTTATGGTGCTATCACCAGACAGTGAGTTCTTTGATTATATGAAGGATGCGAAAGGCGAGAAGTAGTTAAATAGCTCTCCCTTTTTATTATTAAAAGCCCTGATTTTTTCAGGGCTTTTTTGTTGCATTTCAAAACATTGTTTTATTCACGCTCACAGTACAGAAAAAATACCATTTTTACGGTTATCTTCGTTGTCATTTTCTGGTAAAATCCTCGCCTAATTTTTTCTAAGTGATATTGCAATGGGTAAAAACGTCGTTGTATTAGGCACCCAATGGGGTGACGAAGGTAAAGGTAAAGTAGTTGACCTACTAACAGATAAAGCTTCTCTTGTTGTGCGTTATCAAGGTGGCCACAACGCGGGTCATACTTTGGTGATCAATGGTGAGAAAACAGTTCTACACTTAATCCCGTCAGGTATTTTACGTGACAACGTTAAGTGTGTGATTGGTAATGGTGTTGTATTAGCACCTGACGCATTAATGAAAGAAGTTGGTATGCTTGAAGAGCGTGGCGTGCCAGTTCGTGAACGTCTACTTATCAGTGAAGCATGTCCTTTGATCTTGCCTTACCACGTAGCACTTGATCAAGCGCGTGAGTTAGCGCGTGGTGAAAAAGCGATTGGTACAACTGGTCGAGGTATCGGTCCTGCATATGAAGACAAAGTGGCTCGCCGCGGTCTTCGTGTTGGTGACCTATTTAACCCAGAGCAGTTCGCTGCAAAACTTAAAGAAATTCTTGAGTATCATAACTTCACGTTAGTTAACTATTACAAAGTAGAACCGGTTGATTTCCAAAAGACTTATGACGATGCAATGGCTGTTGCTGATATCTTAAAAGCAATGGTTGTAGATGTAACTGAGCTACTTGACCAAACACGTGAAGCTGGCGACAACATCTTATTTGAAGGCGCTCAAGGTACACTTCTTGATATCGACCACGGTACATACCCATATGTAACGTCGTCAAACACAACTGCTGGTGGTGTTGCGACGGGTGCAGGTTTCGGTCCACTTAACCTGGATTATGTACTTGGTATCGTTAAAGCTTACACTACGCGTGTAGGTTCAGGTCCTTTCCCTACAGAGCTTTACGATGGCCTTGATAAGCAAGATCCAGTAGGTAAGCACTTAGGTGACAAAGGTCATGAATTCGGCGCGACTACAGGTCGTTTACGTCGTACTGGTTGGTTTGATGCTGTTGCAATGCGTCGCGCTGTACAGATCAACTCAATTTCAGGCTTTTGTTTAACTAAACTAGATGTTCTTGATGGCGTTGAAACGATCAAGATCTGTACTGGTTACCAATTAGAAGATGGCACAGTAACAAACGTTACACCACTTGCGGCTGAAGGTTACGAGAAAGTAGCACCTGTTTATGAAGAAATGCCAGGTTGGTCTGAAAATACATTCGGTGCAACGTCAGTAGAGCAGCTTCCTGAAGCGGCTATCAACTACATCAAGCGTATTGAAGAAATCACAGGCGTACCAGTAGATATCATCTCTACGGGTCCTGACCGTATCGAAACAATGATTGTTCGTAACCCATTTGGTGCGTAATTTAATCTTGTTGGAAAAAAGCTGCTTTGGCAGCTTTTTTTATGCCTGAAACTTCGTGAGACGTCTAACTTTGGTATATTTATTGAATGAATAAAGCGTCATTAATGTGGGTGGGTGTTTATGTTTCAAAAGCGTCATTTAATCGGCTTATTCTTAGCCAGTATCAGTCAGTTCTCTTTTTCACAGCAAGAAGAGTTAAAAGCCGTGCCACTTTACACCCAAGCTGAATTAATTGAGTTAATTAAAAAGAACCAGCATTTACAACGAGTCAAAGAAGATGAGTGTCAGCTCGTGCAAGATATCGAAGCTCGTGCAGAAACCATGGCGTTGCCCTCGTATCAATTTTTGTATGGTGACATGCTGGCCTATGAAGTATGTGTAGAGCGTGATGTCGAACTTGGCCTGTATTATATGAGACAAGCTGCAGAGCAGGGTTTGGCGTCAGCTCTAGAGCAGTTAGGCAGATATTATGATGTTGGACAGCTCGTACAAGCTGATAAGGCAATGGCCATAACTTATTTACGTGAAGCTGCGGCACAAGGAGATTTAAAAGCGCAGATGCGTTTAGTGCGTTTATTCAATGATGGTCATGGCAGCCCAAGAGATTATGAAGACGCATATCGATGGCTATTTCATTCTGTAGTAGCTGACAAAAAAGTTCACAAACAGATCAAAGTTGCACTGGAAAATCTAGCTAAAAAGATGCCAGCGAGTGTGGTTCGCAGGGCAAGGTTACCAATGTAGAGTTGGCAACCTGACTCAATTTTCTATTAACTCACAGTCTCTGATTCATTTTGTAGGTATGACTCTTTTAGCACGCTCATTTTGGGTGGCTGTAGTGCAACAATTTTATCCCCTTCTTTTGGTACATATTTTTGTTCACTTACAAACGGGCGGATTTCGATTTGCTCATCATCTTTGGCATTATCTTCAATAATGAATAGGGGCAGAGCCTCTTTATTCACCTCTTGATATTTTAACCAATCAAACTCTTCTGTAAGTTTAGTTGCGCTGATCTTGCCACCTTTAGAGATCAGGTTACTGAGTTTGGCAAAGCTACCTTGTAAACCAAATAAGATTTGGCGAGATAAAAAGGTCGCACTGTCTTTGTTTGCTTTGGCATGATTAGTTGAAGAGCGAAGTGAAAATACACTCTGTTTATTCAATAAATGAGAAAAATATTGTACACCAAGTGCGTTATAGTGTCGGTTAGGAGATAACGCTAGCACTTTATTGAGTTGAGTCATGGGTAAGTAACGTTCAGCATGCTCAGATTGCGGGTTCCCATAATAGCACTGTAAGCCATCCATGCGTGCCATTTTACAGTTTTCCCAAGCTGGGTCGGATAGATGCACACTGATGTTTTGCTCTTGCAAACCTTTACCTATTGCACGTGCAACATGATTTGCACCGATAATCAACAGCGTATTTGGACTTGGTTGACGTACACCTAAAAATTTAGCTAAGGGGGTGGCAGTTAAGCTTTGGAGTACCACGGTGATTATAATTACTGTAAAGATTAGTGGTACGATTTTTTCAGCATCTGGAATACCTTTTTCAATCATACTTAAAGCAAAAACAGAGCCCACTGCAGCAGCAACAATCCCTCGTGGGGCTATCCATGATAACAGTACACGAGATTTTAAAGATAGGTCAGAGTTAAACGTTGAAACTGCGATACAAATTGGGCGAGCGATGAAAAGTACGATAGCGATAAAGATCACGGTGTTCAAACCAAGTAACATGATATCGCTGACATCTAGTCTTGCTGCCAATAGGATAAATAGGCTAGAGATTAAAATCATCGATAAGTCTTCTTTAAACTCTAATACTGAATCAATCTCTAGGTCGTCTTGATTAGCCAGCCATATACCAAACACAGTTACTGCCAATAACCCTGATTCATGGCTTAAATGATTTGAAAGCGTAAAACTGAATAGAACGAGTGCTAAAATACCAAACTTATGCAGCTCATAAGGCAGCCACTCTTTTCTGATCAATAGGGTGGTGAGCCAACCACTAATGATTCCAATACCAAGTCCAACCCCGAGTGTTGAGAATAAGGCCCACATGGTGTGGCCAAATACCTCGGCACTGCCAACTAGACTGACAGCTTCAAAGACTAATACTGCGAATAATGCACCGATAGGGTCGATCACAATGCCTTCCCATCTTAATACACGGTCAATATCTTGATTTGGGCGCATCGCATTGAGCATTGGAGCTATCACTGTCGGTCCAGTAACAACCAGTACTGCTCCTAAGACGGCGGCAACGCGCCAATCAAGTTGTAAAACATAATAACCCGCTAAGGTAATAATGATAAAGGTCGCGAGCATACCTATAGAGCAGAGGTTACGAACAATCTTACCTATGCCTTTCAATTCTCGAAAATGTAAGGTAAGTGCGCCTTCAAAAAGAATGATTGCAACAGATAAAGACACGACCGGAAAAAGTAAATCACCAAGCAAAAGGTCAGGATCGAGTTGACCGGTAACTGGGCCAAGTAATAAACCAACTAATAACAGAAATAGAATAGCAGGAACCTTAAAGATCCAAGCTAACCATTGCGCGAAGACTGAAAAAACAGCAATTCCAGCAATATAAATAGCTGACATGCATTCTCCTATCATATAGTCCTATGAGGATATAGCTATCTAGTAAATATAAAAAAATTTATAACGATTTATACAGTAATAGTCGGTTAATTTTATGACTCTATGCAACCCTGTACTAACGAACATAAGCTTATTAAGTTAAACATAGCCCTGATTAGGAGAATATGTGTTTAAAATGAAGAAATAATGAAAGGCGGAAAGTGGTGGAGCTAAGCAGGATCGAACTGCTGACCTCCTGCGTGCAAGGCAGGCGCTCTCCCAGCTGAGCTATAGCCCCACATTCCAGTTTGGATACGATCGAGAATTTATATTTTTTTTATTTCTCCGTCAATACTGGTGATAAAAAAATCCCAAAGTTTTTGCATGCTTTGTTACACTGATTATCAAAATAATAAGAGCCTTGGTCTGTTTACTATGTTGAAATTCCCTTTTCTTTTTTCACTTATGGCGATAATTCTGTCTGGATGTATGACAAAGCCTGACGAGCCTTTTAAAGTTGCAGATCAAACATTACACACACGTTTGGCTGATAACGGTTCAAAACTATTTGCCTTCATTGTAACCGTTGAGAAGCAAGCTCGGGTGAAGTTAGACACACGGAAAGAAATCTCACGCAGTGAGTTTAAGATGTTTCTTAATGAAGAGCATATTGAAGACTCACCGGTATTAAAATTAGCCTTAGAAGAACGTGCGGTACAGCTCCTAAAAACAGCATTAGACGAGCAAGACTATTGTCAGAAAGGTTACGATATTAAAGAGGTATATTGGAAAGAGCGTAAGGTACAATTAAGAGGTCAATGTCGTGATTGAAGTTACAAAAGCTAATAAATTAAACGAGTTAGAGGCCTTATTCAAACAACTAAAGCTCAGTGCAATAAAATATCAACATCCACCCTTACACACTTGCCAAGATGCAGATGAAATTAATCTAAATCGGGCTGGTGTAAGGATAAAAAACCTATTTTTACGAGATAACTACGGCAAGCGACATTTTTTATTATTGGTGCCTTCAGATTATCAAGTGGATTTAAAAGCGCTGTCTAAACAGCGACAGTTATCGCGATTGGGATTTGCATCATCTCAAAGACTGGCTAAATATTTAGGTGTCAAACCGGGCTGCGTTTCGGCATTAGCAGTTTTCAACGATACTGAACAAGTTGTTACTGTATGGATAGAGTCAAGTCTATGGCAGGCTGAACAATTTCAGTGTCACCCATTTTTCAATGATCAGACTTGGGTGTTAAACAAAGCGGATTTGCTGCGTTTTTTTGAGTACACAGGTCATACACCTCAAGTTATAGATGTGCCTTGCTTGTAGTTAGAAAGGCATGCAGAGAGCCCCAATAAGCAACAAACCAATAAACAAGCCAAAAATGCTATATAGCCATATTCTTCAAAGACAAACCCAGGTAAGAATGATCCGAGTGCACCACCACTATAATAGAAAGACACATAAGCACCGTTAGTCACTGACGCTGGCGC
>CAYZOE010000066.1:0-26469 GCA_964479805.1 uncultured Pseudoalteromonas sp.
GTCAGTTTTAATCTCTCGAAATGTTCAAGTATTTTTAAAGATTGGTATCACTATTCTCATCAAAGAAATAAGCAGCACATTGGCCGCTTAATTTTTATCTTTTATATTGATAACTCACTCTCGGCGTGACATTACATAGCAGCTCGTATGGGATTGTGCCTGCACAATGTGCAACCTCTTCTACTGGCAAGTTCTTCCCCCACATTTCTACTTCATCACCGACCTGCACTAAGTCATTTTCTGCGCCAATATCTACGGTGATCATATCCATAGACACACTGCCGACAATGCCATATCGTTTGCCATTGATAACAACGGGCGTGCCTTCTTGCGCGTGACGCGGATAACCATCACCGTAGCCCATAGCAACCACTGCAAGTTGCGTAGCTGTCTGACTCTGCCAACGACCACCATAACCCACACACTCTCCCGCTGGAATAGAACGCTTTGCTATCACACGGGTTTTTAAAGACATCACCGCTGATAAGCCATGCTCTGAGCCGACTGAGTCAAGCATAGGAGAAACGCCATACAGCATTAATCCTGGTCTTATCCAATCGCCATGACTATCTGGCCAAGCTATTATGCCCGCAGAATTGGCCAAACAAATTTGTTCGACTTTGTTGCCGACTAATTTGGTAAAATGTTGGATCTGCGAAAGCGTTTTGTTGTTTTTAGTATCGTCAGCACATGGAAAGTGCGTCATTAAACGTACGTCAGGCTTAGCATTTTTTGTGGCTTTAAGCCGAGCATAAAACTGCTCTAGCTGTTCAGGCTCGATCCCTAAACGATGCATTCCGGTGTCGATTTTGAGCCAAGTGGCAATCGGTGCATCTAAATTAGCTTGCTCTAACGCAGTTAACTGGTGTTCATCATGGATGATAGTTTCGAAGTTGTTCGCCAGCAGAATGGGTAAATCACTCGCTTCGAAGAAACCTTCTAATAAGACTATGGGGTTCGTAAGGCCACCAGCACGAAGTGCCAAAGCCTCATCGATTCTGGCCACAGCAAACGCATCAGCCTCCTGTAAATGCTGTGCAATCGTCACCAAACCGTGCCCATACGCATTGGCTTTTAATACCGCCATCACTTTGCTATTTGGCGCAATTTGTTTGATAAGTGCGAGGTTTTTTTCCAGCGCGGTTAAGTTTATTTCTGCGGTTGCTAATCTCATACTGCCTCTCGTGTGCGACCTGCAAAAAGTATTGAGCAGTTATTGCTTAATACTCATCATCAAATGCAGGGCCTGCGTAATTGTCAAAACGAGAGAATTGCCCCTGGAAGGTTAACCTAACCTTACCAATTGGACCATTACGCTGTTTACCTATGATTATTTCTGCCACGCCTTTATCTGGACTGTCTTCGTTATACACTTCATCACGGTAAATAAACATGATTAAATCGGCATCCTGCTCGATTGATCCCGATTCACGTAAGTCCGAGTTTACCGGGCGTTTATCAGCTCGTTGCTCTAGTGTACGGTTAAGCTGAGACAGCGCGATAACAGGGCATTGTAGCTCTTTTGCCAATGCTTTTAATGAACGAGAAATTTCGGCAATTTCTAGAGTACGGTTATCTGATAAGCTAGGTACTCGCATTAGCTGCAAATAGTCAACCATGATCATGCTGATACCACCATGGTCACGTGCTATGCGACGTGCACGAGAACGCACGTCTGTTGGTGTTAGACCCGAGGCATCATCGATGTACATCTTACCTTTTTCCATCAATAGGCCCATGGTTGACGATAAGCGCGCCCAATCTTCATCATCTAACTGACCTGTACGCACCTTAGTCTGGTTAATTCGGCCTAAAGATGCCAACATCCTCATCATGATCTGTTCTGACGGCATCTCTAGAGAGTAAATCAGCACTGGTTTGTCTTGAGTCATCGCTGCATGTTCAGCCAAGTTCATCGCAAAAGTGGTTTTACCCATTGAAGGACGCGCTGCTACAATGATTAAATCTGACGGCTGTAAACCTGCAGTCATTTGGTCTAAGTCGTTATACCCAGAGCTCACTCCAGTTACACCATCCTGCGGTGACTGATAAAGCTCTTCAATCTTATCAACTGTTTTTTCTAAAATAGAGTGAATACTTTGTGGGCCTTCAGTGCTCTTAGAGCGCTGCTCTGCAATTTTAAATACTTTGCTTTCAGCTAAATCGAGTAATTCATGGCTATCACGGCCTTCGGGATTAAAGCCCGCTTCGGCAATTTCATTTGCAACTGTGATCATCTCACGAACAACGGCACGCTCACGTACAATCGCCGCATAAGCATCAATATTTGCAGCACTTGGCGTGTTTTTAGCAATTTCTGCCAGATACGCAAAACCACCGACTGAACTCAGTTGATTATTCTTTTCTAAACTCTCAGAGATAGTGATTAAGTCAATCGGTTGACTTTGCTCAACCAGCTTTTCCATCGCTTCAAAAATTAATTTATGAGTGCGAGTGTAAAAGTCTTGCGATACCACCAATTCAGCAACACGGTCAAAGGCCTGATTATCAAGCATTAAGCCACCTAGTACTGACTGCTCAGCTTCAATGGAATGAGGAGGAACTTTGAGAGTATCAACTTGATGATCTGGTTTAGCCATGGCACTACACAATCTAAAAAAATTAAGTGGGTTATTTTAGCCCCTAGCGAAGCAACTTAAAAGCGTAAAACCACTTTCTCATTATTTGAATAGCTGAAATGATAAGAGGCCTGACTTGGAGACCTCTTATCAACTTTACGAATTGTTTAGTTTTTCTTTAATTCAATACGACCACTGACGGTATCAATTTCAACATCAGCATCACCGCCATTGAGAACAAATTCTAATTCACGTGATGGGCCATACTTGGCTTTCTTTACTTTATCACGACTTAATTCATTGATAATACGACCACCTGAGTGCGCATCAATATCAAAGCGAGCTGACACGTCGCTCGGGAAGTACAAACGAACATCACCACTCACAGTATCCATATTAATACGTGCATTAGGCTGTAGCACTTTAAGTTGCACCTTAATCTCACCATTCACTGTATTTAGTCTTAAGTCTCTTAAAGAGGCAACTTTGAAGTCCACTTCACCGTTAACGTTTTCAAGGCGAATATCTGTCGCTTCGGTGTCACTTTCAATATCACCATTCACGGCATTGAATCGCAACTCACCTTTAGAGTTTATATCATTGATATCACCGTTAACCGTTTCAAAGCGTAAATCACCCGATAACTTGTTTGCATCAACATCACCATTAACTGTTTCAAGGCTTACTTTGCCCTCTAGCTGCGTCGCTTTGATATCACCGTTAACCGTTTTAATGCGTGCACCTGCTAGTAATTCAGTCGCAGAGATATTCACGTTTATACCTTCAAAGCTCAACTCACTGTTTTTTGGCATATAAATAGTCAGTTTAGAGCCTTCGCCTTTGTTCCAGCCTTTATAACGCTTTGGCATTTCAACAATAAACTCGGTGACAGAGCCGTTATTCTCAAGTTTGTAGCCCTTGGCAATATCATCGAGTGAACCTGTCACCTTAAACTCAGATTTATCCCAAGATTTAATATCTACTTCACCTCGTTGGTTTTCAATTACTATCTTGCCATTGGTTGGTACTGAAATTTGCTTATCGATGGCTTCACCTGCAAAACAAGCAACTGGGAAAAATAGCAGTCCTGTTAATAGTTTTTTCATCTTTCTTCTCCTAAATTTGTTGCCAACTTGGTGCATGTACACGGTTGATTAAATCTAATTGCTGCTGATAAACCTGCGCGAGCATTTTAAGTAGCGCGGCATTTTCAGGGTCATTCTGTAAGGCAAGCTTAACTGCTTGCTCAGCCTGTTCAAGCTCATCAAGTTGTTGTTGCCAGTCATTGGTTAAAGCTGGCTGTGCTTTATACTGTACTAATAGCGCTTGTTTTTGCTGTTCGAACAATGCACTCAAATCTCGCATCGTATTTTGCTCAGGGTGCATTACACTAACATTCCACGCTAATAAGCCCGCAATAAAACACGCTGCAATACCGGTTACTTTGGGCCAATATTGTTGGCCATTGATACTGCTCTTAGCTGGCTCGGCAATTGCTCGCTCGATACCAGGCCATAAATCGCGACTAGGCACTGCTTCACTTGGATTTGCCAGCTCTTCTTTTAAGAAGTCGTCAAAGTTGACTTTACTCATGCTCGTACCACTCCTGTAATAATTGTCTTGCGCGATGATATTGTGACTTACTTGAGCCAACAGCCATTCCCAGCATATTGCCTATTTCTTCATGGCGATAGCCTTCAACTGCATGGAGTACAAACACCAAACGAGCACGCTCAGGCAAACGCAAAATTAACTTGTCGAGCCCATTTAATCCATTGCACATTGCTAGGCTTTGCTCGTCCATGCCACTTTGTTCAAAACTCACGACTTTTTGCAGCCAATTCTTATGTTTGCGTATATAGCTAATGGCAATATTGCTCGTTACGCTGTGCAACCAAGTTGAAAACTTTGACTGCCCTTGAAATTGTGAAATTTTATGCCACAACTGTACAAACACTTCTTGCGTGACATCTTCTGCATGCTGTTGATCTGCAAGCAGCCTCAAACATAACGCAAATACAGGTTTTTCATGCTGACGGTAAAGCTGGGCAAACGCTGCCTGATCACCTCGTTGTACTCTATGTACTAGGTCATCTGTTTGCTCGTCTTTATTCGTATTCGAAAATGCCTGTTTGGCATCGATTAACATGACGTTATTCCTTTATCTGGTTTTTACCCAGTTTGGCGTTTTGCTTCATTATTAATATCTAAGACGCCACCTTGGCTTAAAAAGGTTTAAAAGAAATTAAAAAAATTTGAAGAGACAGCATTACAAAGCAGAAATGGTTTTGCAATGAAATGCTGTCATAAGCACATTTTGCTATCAGTTACCCGTGTTGTTATTATCAGTGTTGGAAGTCTCTCTTTCGTCTTCTTGCTCAGGCAGAGGTTTGGCTGGTTCAAAAGACCAACCTTTAAAAATGAGCTGAGGCTTCTCATTGCTGCCACCTCCTGAGCCAAAATTCACATCTTTCAGAGCTGAGTCAAAATGCACACCACTGCCACCAGAAGAGTCAATAATTGAGCCACGAACGGTGCCATAGAGTTGTCCACTCCCTGAGAGCTTTACCTGTGTTAGAGGCGCATAGATTGTTGCATACATATCTGACGCCCCTTTTACCTGAAAGCCATTTCTGCCAGAATATGAAGAAAAGAAATTCAAACTAGGTATACCACTTACCGTCATCCCCTCTTTTTCTGTGATCACTTGACCACTTGCCCCTAAGATCACTTTGCCGGTCGTAAACACGGTTAAACTAGTACCTGACTCAATGGTTAACTTAGCATTTCCATCAAGCACAAAGTCACCATCGACTAAAAAAATGACATCGCCACCAGTGATAGTCATCTTACCATCACTGTATAGCTTAAAGTTTTTCATGCCAAATACACGCTCTTCTGAAGTGCCTGTAATGCCATGCCTTTGACTCAAGTTATCAAACAAATAAATCTCTGCCTTTTCTGAATCTAACGCAACCGCTTTTTTGATACCAACTTGAGATGTCATCAAGCGGCCTATGTCTGGTGTAAACTTATAAAACTGAGTCGCACCAACAGCGAAATCTTGACCTCGCTTTGGATTTTGAGCCATCACATCAGGCATATTCAGTGGTAACTCAAAGGGGTCACATTCTTTATTTGGCTTAGCAGGGTCATAGTCTGGAGAGCTTGGGTCATACACCTTTACAGGTTCTACCTCTGGTGTTTTTCTGAAGTAAGCATCAGAGTAATGTACATTTTGTCTTGTCGTGCCATCTGCTAGCTGTACATCGTCTTGCGCATGGTAGCTTGCAGGAAAACTGCCTGTTCCACCATACATGATATCGTAAGGGTCATTGTTTGCATTAATGATTTTACTTCCCCATTTCATGTCAACATTGCCAACAGCTCTGACATACCCCTTTACCTCACCGCCACGATGAGTAAAGAAGCCTCCAGAAAAAACATTACCATCAACACGATAACCCGAGCCACCACCACCACTAATCTCAACACCTGTATTAGAATGAACATCTCCGACTATAGGTGAAGAGCCTTTAAGATATATAACTCCCGATGCTTTTACATCGCCTTTTATAGGAGAGTTACCCGTAATTGTGACATTGGAATCACCAATGACAGTATTTACATGACCAGAAGCGTCTCGATTTGTTTCAGAGTATGGGCCTTTGCCAGAGTCATAACTATCTACGACACCGCTGCCTGATAAATTCACACCTTTACAACCAGTAACAGCATGCTGAAATGGCGATTTAACGTCTCCTGGTTTTAATTCATAACGGGCAACAAGCTGCTGAGTCGCATCACCATAATAGCGCTGACCTAGACTCGTAATTTCAAGTAACCCATCAGTATTCTTACTCAAACGAGCTTCATAAGCCGTATCAACGCCTATATCACCGCTTCCGACGTGCAAACCATGTTGATTAACTAACTCATCAAGAGTCAAGTTAGTGTTATTTGCTAGCGCAGATTGCAAACTTTTAGCTGCAGTAAAAATACCTTTTTCAGCAAGTAAGCGTGCATTCATATCTTTTTGAAAGTTGCCCGTTAAACGCTCTTGGATCACGGTTTCTTTGAGTGCACCGAACACTACGACACTGGCCATCGTGCTCATTAACATGACTTTAATTAGAGTAAAACCTGACTGCTGCCTCATATGCTTTCCTTAAATGCTTCGAGCAGAATTAACTGCGTCGTGGCAATATCTATTTGCAGTCCTCCACCAAAGTGACTTGGCATATTTATCGGTTTAACCGTTATGCTGACTAGATGATTATCATATTCAAAATTAATGGATTCTATACCTTTGAGCAGTTGTACCGCTCCGTTACCATCACCAATGTCACAAGTTAAAAAACCGTTTTCAAGCGTATAAGATTCAGTGTAATCCGCAGTTGGGGTCGAGCCTTGGCAAGATAATGCATTCGCAAGTTGCTGAAATTGAATAGTTAACGGAGCTACACTAATAATGGGCTCACTATTAGTCTGTTTAACACTGCGCGTAAATACTTGACTGGTATAACGGATCACTTCTTGTGCATCCGATAGCTCTTGCGTCATTCTTACTGTATTTTTTATCGCCGAATAAGACATAGCAACGCCAGCGAGTAAAAACAAGCCGACGGCCATCGCAACCAACATCTCAATGAGCGTGTAACCAGATTGCCTCGCTTTATTGGTTACACACATTTGGCACCTCTACGAAGCTTGAATTCAATGTGACCTGATTAAGCAATTGGTTTTGTGCTTCCTCTGGTACACGTAAATCTCTCCATGCCACAGCGATTGGCATCTCTTCACTATAAGTCTCAGGTAATGTTAAAACGTATCTAAAAGATAAGCTGTTAGGTGGCCGTAATGATTCTCTAAATGCTTGTTCTGTGAATTTTGATGGCGAGTTATGTTGTATTTCACACAGTTCAGGCCACATGCGTTCGATTGCATTCTGAGCCTGTACGAGTGAGACAGTATAATCAAAGCTATTGTTGGCGAATTGTAATGACTTAAGCTGGGTAACACCCAAACCAATCAGCGCTATGCTTGCAATAAACATAGATACCAGTACTTCTAACAATGAAAAACCCGCATTTACGCGCAATTTTCTTCTGCCTTACCTAACCAACTTTGACCACTACGTAAAATACACAAACGATAATCGTCGGTATTTGTATCGTTATCCGATATTAAAATATTGCTTTGCAAATTTAATTCACCTGTTGAACGTATCATACGATTAACCAGCTCTACATTGACTGTAGGGTAATTAGAATCGAACTGATGTAGCCTCTCTTTACCACCAGTTACTTCGATTTCTACTAACCAAGAACTGTCTTGTTTAGTGAGAATAACCGTTTGAGCGCGCTTTACCGCTTCACTTCTCGCGTAACGATATACAGCATTTAATTGATTGGCTGTTGTAGTCAGGCGTTCTTGCTTAATAAACTTAGTAAATGACGGGGCCGCTAGCATGGCTAAAATACTCACTAAACCAAGCGTGATTATTAACTCAACCAAAGTAAAGCCAAGTGACTTTTGCTTATTTCCAGCAATCATTGCCATTACCACTTGCTGTTGTTTGTCCAGCCTGGTTGATAGACAAATTGCCACACCTATCACTCGCTTGTGCACTTCTAGATTTTGGACTCGCACTTAGTACAAACCCTAAACCTCTAAAGTTTGCGGCACCTACTGGCTTATTCGTATGTTGATAAGTGAAATCATAATATGCTGAATTTGGTAAATCATTAAACTGGTCACTATCTGGATAACCACCATTTCTAGAGTAAACTCGCTCTAAAATTGCCGCAGTTTGCAACATGGCTTGCTGTGCATCAGAACGATGCCCATCTTGGATATACCTTTGATAAGATGGGTACGCCAGCGTCGTTGTAATCGCAACAATTGCAACCACAATTAACAACTCAATCAACGTAAAACCTTTTGTATTTACTCTATAATTCATACTCTACCCAAATTAAAACAGCGCTGTCATTTTTAACACAAATATTACAAGAAACGAAAGCTAAACTTGTTATTAGCTATGACAAAACTTGCGATCAAACACCACATTATACATGTTTTTGAAAAAGGAACGGATTGCATGTAATTACACAATATACCGTTTGCTCAGATCCGTGAGATGTTTTTGTGAAGAGAGAGTGTGATAATTTATATTATTTTATATAAAAGCCGCGTGTGATGCACGCGGCTTTTATGAGACTTAATCAGAGATTAAGCTTCAGCAATAACGATTACTTTAATAGTAGCAGTTACGTCTGAGTGTACAGAGATTGCAACGTCAAATTCGCCAGTCTCACGGATAGTACCTAGAGGTAGACGAACTTCTGACTTAGCAACTTCAACACCAACAGCTGAGATAGCGTCAGCGATGTCACGAGTACCGATAGAACCGAATAGCTTACCTTCGTCACCAGCTTTTGATACTAGAGTAACTTCAGCTAATGCTTCTAGCTTCTCAGCGCGTGCTTGAGCAGCTGTTAGTTCTTCAGCAATCTTCGCTTCTAATTCAGCGCGACGAGCTTCAAAAGTTTCGATGTTAGCTTTAGTCGCTGGAACTGCTTTACCTTTAGGGAATAAGAAGTTACGAGCGAAGCCAGATTTAACTGCAACTTGGTCACCTAAGTTACCAAGGTTTGCGATCTTGTCTAGTAGAATAACTTGCATGTTTCTACACCTTTTAAAAACGAGTTAATCCGCTGCTTACTTATGTAAGTCAGTGTATGGAAGAAGGGCTAAGTAGCGAGCACGCTTGATAGCAGTTGCTAGCTGGCGCTGGTATTTAGCGCTAGTACCTGTGATACGGCTAGGTACGATTTTGCCACTTTCAGTTACATAGTTTTTAAGAGTAGCTAGATCTTTGTAATCGATTTGTTGTACGCCTTCCGCTTTGAAACGGCAGAACTTACGACGTCTGAAATAACGTGCCATGAGTAATTTCCTCAATTAATTCTTTCAATATGTTGTGCATGTAAAACAAGTTGACTTAAACCATTTCGGTTTTCGTGACGATTTAAAAAACCGCGTACCTGTATTGCCTGCCCAACGTATAAATGCTGTGTTTGATTCTGTAATTGTGCACCGCTTGCAACCACACTAAGGCGAACATAACTATTTCTATTTAGTTCGGCTTCGACTTGCATTGATTTGTGTTCAAGTACAAACGTGCAATGTGGAATACCAGCTGGGCTTTGACTAAATTTGGGTGTTTTACAAACAGTACCCGAGAGTACATATTGATTTGTATACAGTTCTGGCTGTGCCACCTATTTAATCAATCCAGATTCAATAACGATTAAGCAGAAGCTGCTTCTTTTTTCTCTTCTTTAACAAGAGGAGACGCTTCAGTTACAGCGTTTTTAGTACGCATAACTAGGTTACGTAGCACTGCATCGTTGTAGCGGAAAGAAGTTTCAAGCTCGTTGATTACTTCAGTTGGTGCTTCAACGTTCATTAGAACATAGTGTGCTTTGTGAAGCTTTTCGATTGGGTAAGCCAGTTGACGACGACCCCAGTCTTCTAGACGGTGAATTTGACCACCAGCTTCAGTGATAGAACCAGTATAACGCTCGATCATACCTGGTACTTGCTCACTTTGATCTGGGTGAACCATGAATACGATTTCGTAATGACGCATGGATATTCCTTACGGTTAATATAGCCTTGTCCCGTTTCGGCCAGTCGGGGGAAGGCAAGGAACTAAATGTGATAGCCGAAATGAGCGCGTATATTACGTTGAGTTGGGAGTTTTAGCAATGAAAAAAGCAAGAAAAGACTAATTATTAATCAGATTATAAGTAAGTATGAATATATTTGAAAAAGAAGATTGGAGCGGCACACGAGGTTCGAACTCGTGACCTCGACCTTGGCAAGGTCGCGCTCTACCAGCTGAGCTAGTGCCGCATCACATGATTAACTCTCAATTTGTCAGCAAATACGCAAGGTTGCGTCATTTCATTTAGCAGCTGAGTTGGTACTGCATACAATTAGTTAGACACTAATTAAACAATGTAAAAACAAAATTAAGAAGTTGGAGCGGCACACGAGGTTCGAACTCGTGACCTCAACCTTGGCAAGGTTGCGCTCTACCAGCTGAGCTAGTGCCGCATTCTAATATTTAGCAGTATTAATTGCTATGTGCTTAAAATGAAAAACCCCGCAGAGTTGCTCTCTTAAGCGGGGCGTGATTTTACAATAATGCAGGTGCTTTGCAAGCAGTTTTTTAAAGATTAAAGAACTTTTCTTTGTAAATCTTTAATTCCATTATTGAATCTTTTATATCGTCTAATGCCAAGTGTGAGCTCTTCTTTTTCACTTGACCAAGTATCTCAGGTTTCCAGCGGCGAGCTAGTTCTTTAACTGTACTCACATCTAGATTGCGATAGTGAAAGTAAGCCTCAAGTTCAGGCATATACTTATTCAAAAAGCGGCGATCTTGACCAATTGAATTTCCACACATAGGCGAACTACCTGGTGGTACCCACTCTTTTAAAAACTCTAAAGTTTGTGCAATGGCATCGTCTTCAGTCAATTTACTGGCCTTACAGCGTGCTGTCAAACCTGAACGACCGTGTTGATTGGTACACCATTCGTCCATGTTATCTAACAACTCATCACTTTGATGAATAGCAATAACAGGGCCTTCAGCTAATACATTTAAATCACCATCAGTAATAACCGTAGCGATTTCTAAGATTTTATCTGTTTTAGGCTCTAAGCCCGTCATTTCAAGATCTAGCCAGATCAAATTTGATTCATTAAAAGACATAAACTACCTTAGCGGTACTTCCTTTAGATCCAATGCGATTAGTTATATCATATTAGCTTCACTTGTTTACCTAAAGCTTTTTTTTTAAAAGCACTTAATTTAATTGAGTTATAGCCCATTTAAGTCATGCTCACAAAGTAAACAGAGTGATTATAGGCAATTTTATTAATTGCGATTTTGATCAGTGACAAGCTAATTAACTATGGCAAAACAGAAGAAACTCAGCAAAGGCCAATCCCGTCGGATCAGTGCCAACCATCAAAAACGCTTGCGAAAAGCTAAACAGCAACATAATGAGCAACAAGATACACAATGGCAAACCGACAATTTAGGTTCGACTGAAAAAGCAGTGGTGATAAGTCGTTTTGGCCAACATGCCGATATAGAAACCACAGACGGCGAATTATTACGCTGTAATATTCGCAGAACAGTTGGTGGTTTAGTATGTGGTGATGAAGTGTTCTTTCGTCGTGCCAAGGTCAGTGATGGCGATCTAGCAGGCGTTATAGAGGCCATTGAAGAACGACGTTCACAACTTACTCGCCCCGACTTTTATGATGGCGTCAAAGTCGTTGCAGCAAATATTGACCAAATCTTAATGGTGTCTGCGATTTTACCTGAGTTTACCCCACAGATTATCGACCGATATTTAGTTGCTTGTGAAGATATGGGTATCGAGCCTATTTTAGTGCTCAATAAAATCGATTTAATTGATGACGAAGGTCTCGAATTCATTAATGAGATTTTAGATATTTACCGCGCTCTTGATTACAAAGTTCACCTTGTCAGCACCAAAACCTGCGAAGGTATCGACGCCCTTAAGCAAGTCCTAGTTGGTAAGAATAACATCTTTGTAGGCCAATCTGGGGTAGGTAAATCAACACTGGTAAATACCGTACTTCCTGATGCTGATATTCTTACCAAAGAAGTTTCTGAAAATAGCGGCCTAGGACAGCATACAACGACTGTGTCACGCTTACACCACTTGCCTAGCGGCGGAAACCTGATTGATTCACCGGGGATCCGTGAGTTTGGCCTATGGCATTTGGACGTAGAACGCGTAACTTGGTGCTTCAAAGAATTCCGTGAGTTTATTGGCGGCTGTCGGTTTAGAGATTGTAAACACCTCAATGATCCCGGCTGTATTTTGGTAGAAGCGGTTGATGCAGGTAAAATTTCTGAATTACGCTTTGACAGCTACCACCGTATTTTAGAATCAATGGCGGATGGCCGTGCAGGTGCTCGTGCACCAAGAGTTTAATCTATCAGCACTTTTTGTGTTAACATCTGCGCTAAATATTTTTAGGAATTTATAGTACCCATGGATAAATTTAAAATTGCCATGCAATACGCCATGCCTAAGCATGGGATCTCTCGCCTCGTAGGTAAGCTAGCTGCAGCTGAAGCGGGTCCAGTTACCACTTTTTTAATCAAAGCCTTTATTAAGCAGTACAAGATTAATATGAGTGAGGCACTGCACGAAGATCCTGCACACTATAAAACCTTTAATGAATTTTTCACTCGTCCTCTGAAACCGGGTATTCGCCCATTGACTGAAGATGAATGCATCATCACTCACCCTGTAGATGGTGCAATTAGCCAACTAGGTGATATTATTGATGGCCAGCTTATCCAAGCTAAAGAACATAACTACAGTGTGCAAGAGCTGCACGGTGGCCATGAAGAAGATGCGACACCATTCTTAGGCGGTAAATTTGCCTGTATTTACCTAGCGCCTAAAGATTACCATCGTATTCATATGCCAATTGACGGCACGCTTCGTAAGATGATTTATGTACCGGGCGACCTTTTCTCGGTTAACCCTCTTACAGCGAAAAACGTGCCTAACTTATTTGCTCGTAACGAACGTGTTGTAGCGATTTTTGACACCAAAGTAGGGTCTTTGGCAATGACCTTAGTTGGCGCAACGATTGTGGCAAGTATCGAGACTATTTGGGCTGGTACAGTGACACCACCTGCAGGTCGCGACGTAATGACTTGGAATTACCCAGTTGAAGGCGACAAAGCCATACACTTAAAGAAAGGCGATGAAATGGGCCGCTTTAAGTTAGGTTCAACCGTAGTTTTAGCTTGGGGTAAAGATCAGGCTGATTTCTTAGACAGTGAGAAGCCTGAAACGGTCACTCGCATGGGTACGCCATTTGCAACCATTAAATAATACCCATTGAATTTTAAGAAATTAATATAAATAAAAAGCCATCACGCTCTGCATAGTTGGCTTTTTTTGAATCTAAAAACTAGCTTTATTAAAAAACAAAAAACCCAGCCGAAGCTGGGTTTTTGAATTCTTGAAAACTAAAATTACTTGATTTTAGCTTCTTTGAAAATCACGTGCTTACGTACTTTAGGATCGTACTTTTTGATTTCCATTTTTTCAGGCATGTTACGCTTGTTCTTGTCGGTAGTGTAGAAATAACCAGTACCAGCAGTTGAAACTAAACGGATCTTATCACGCATGATTCAGCTCCTTAAACTTTTTCGCCGCGAGCACGGATATCTACTAATACCGCGTCGATGCCTTTTTTATCGATAATACGCATACCTTTAGTAGTAGTACGTAAAGTAACAAAACGTTTTTCACTTTCAACCCAGAAACGGTGCGTTTGTAGGTTAGGTAGGAAGCGACGCTTAGTAGCGTTGCGCGCGTGTGAACGGTGGTTACCTACCACTGGGCGCTTACCTGTAACTTGACAGACTTTAGACATGTCTATATATCTCCAATAACTTCGCTCGAGCTTAATTTTCCCTTGGGCCTTAACTGTTTGCCCTGGGGTAAATCAGAGGGCGCTCTTTATACAGCATTAGCAGGCAAAGATCAAGGATCTAGTCCTATCAATCAGCTCATATGTAAATTTGATAGCGGCCAATTATAATGATCGAATCGAGCTTAGGAAAGTAAAAACTGCATTTAAATTAAACTAATTTGCAATATTTTGAGCAAAGCTGCGTTTTTTAACGTTTTCTTTCTGCAAATCACTTAAATCAAGCCTCGCTGTGCAAAAGATATACATCGGTTCCCTGCGACAATAAGATGATCTAATACATGAATGTCCACTAAAGCGAGTGCTTTTTGTAATTTTTGGGTAATTAATTTATCAGCTTCACTTGGCTCCGCAATGCCACTGGGATGATTGTGCGCAAAAATTAATGACGCCGCATTGTGCTTCAATGCCGCTTTAACCACTTCTCTAGGATAAACACTTGCCGCGTTAATTGTACCATTAAATAAAATCTCGTCATGAATAAGTTGATTTTGGTTATCCAAATACAACGCCATAAACACTTCGTGTTCTAACCCTTTCAACTGTAAACATAAATAGTCATTAACCGCATCAGGAGAGGTAAATACCGTGTCGCGCAGACATGCTTCTCGCATGTATCTTTTACTTAATTCGAGCACGGCTTGTAGTTGTACATATTTAGCCTCACCCAAACCCTTCAATGCTGAAAACTCTTTTAAACTGGCATTAAACAAGTTTTGTAACGACCTGCTTTGCATTAATAGTGACTCAGCCAACTCAATGGCATTCATACCGGCGATACCGGTTCTTAAAAATATTGCCAAAAGCTCTGCATCACTCAATGCATCCGGGCCTTTTTTCAGTAGTTTTTCTCTTGGTAGGGTGTGTTTTGGTAATGCACTCAATTGCATAGTTTGTCCTTAATTCCTTTGCTCCTAAGCTTTAAAGTGTAGTCAAAGGAGCACAAAAGACAAAAGCAGGTTACCCCTCTGTCACTTCTATATGGTAGAGTTTAAGCAAGTTTTTACTGGATTTAAAAAGCTATGAAACAGGCAAAAAATATTGTTTTGGGGATCAGTGGCGGCATCGCTGCTTATAAATGTGCTGAATTAGTTCGAAGATTAAAAGAGCGCAACTGTAACGTCAAAGTCGTCATGACCGACTCTGCCAAACATTTTATTACCCCACTGACTATGCAAGCAGTATCTGGAGAATCTGTTTCTGACTCTTTACTCGATCCAAGTGCTGAGGCAGCCATGGGCCATATTGAATTTGCCAAATGGGCTGATTTAATTCTCGTTGCCCCAGCGAGTTCAAACATCATCGCGAAAATGGCAACAGGTATTGCAGACGATTTACTCACCACATTATTACTTGCCACACCTGCTAAAATCGCTATTGCACCAGCGATGAACCAACAAATGTATGCCCATGCAGCAACACAGGCTAATTTAAATACACTTGCTGAACGTGGTGTTGATATCTGGGGCCCAGGTAAAGGTGAGCAAGCATGCGGCGATGTGGGTGCGGGCAGAATGCTAGAGCCAATGGAACTCGTTGAATTATGTACGCATGATGGCATTGAACCAGTACTTTCAGGTAAAACTATTGCTATAACAGCAGGTCCTACGCGTGAAGCGCTCGACCCAGTACGTTACATCAGCAATCACAGCTCAGGCAAGATGGGTTATGCCATTGCAGATGCAGCCCTGAAATTGGGTGCAAAAGTTTCTCTCATTTCAGGGCCTGTGACTTTAAAACCACCAGCGGGTGTTGAAGTCATTAAAGTCAGCAGCGCATTAGAGATGCGAGATGCTGCCCTTGTGCACGCACAAAACTCAGACATTTTTATCGGCTGTGCTGCGGTTGCCGATTATCGTGCCGCTAATGTCGCGGAGCAAAAGATCAAAAAACAAGGTGACGAGATCACCCTGACTATGGTGAAAAACCCAGACATTATCGCCGAAGTTGCCGCTCTTAAAAAGAGCCGTCCTTACACGGTCGGTTTTGCAGCCGAAACACAAGATGTTGAAAAATATGCCAAAGGCAAATTACAAAAGAAAAATCTAAATATGATCTGCGCTAATGATGTTTCTCAAGAAGGACTGGGCTTTAACTCAGATCACAACGCGTTAACATTATTTTGGCAAGATGATCAACGTAATTTAGGGGTCAATAGCAAAGCGGAGCTCGCTATGTCTCTACTAAAGGCACTTGCCGAAAAGCTATAAAAAGCTTTAAAACAAAGGCTTACAAAGGTGTATTTTTTTCAGTACAAAACATGAGTGAAAGTCACTTTAAAACACTAGCACCAAGTAGAATAAACCATTAACATATCCCCAACAAAGTGTGACCTTGTTGGGGTTTACACCGCATAATGAACAGCACAAATAGAACATAATAACGATAAATTAAAGGACCATTCATGCCAGCGACTAAGCGCAGTAATCGCAAAGAGCAAATACTACAATCTCTCGCACAAATGCTTGAAACCAGCCCTGGTCAACGAATTACAACAGCCAAGTTAGCGGCTGAAGTGGGTGTATCTGAAGCGGCGCTATACCGTCACTTCCCAAGCAAAGCACGCATGTTTGAAGGTTTAATTGAATTCATTGAAGACACTCTACTTTCTCGAATCAATATTATTTTAGAAAACGAGAAAGAAACTCAGGGTCGTATTTATAACATCTTGCTTCTTATTTTGGCGTTTGCAGAGAAAAATCCAGGGATCACACGAATTCTGACTGGTGATGCACTGCAAGGTGAGCAGGAGCGCTTACGCGAACGCATTCAAGGCCTGTTTGAAAAGTTAGAAACCCAATTCAAACAGGTTCTTCGTGAACGTAAACTTCGAGAGGGTAAAGCCTTTACCACCGAAGAAGCAGCATTGGCCAACTTTTTCTTAGCTTACATCGAAGGTAAAATGAACCAGTTTGTACGTAGTGACTTTAAAACGCGCCCAGGTAATCAATTCGAAGCACAATGGCAAGAATTACAGAAAATTTGGTTGGCTTGATCACGAATTAAACCTCAATTTGTGCTAGCTTAAGCCTTGGAAAGCGACATCAGTCGCTTTTTTAAACCCTAAAGTTATTATTTCACCTCTCATACTGTCATTTAAGCGCATCGCCCTTTTGTCTTTGCCTGCTGCATGATAAAAAAAACCTTTATAAGTAAAATAAGGTTTGCACCATGAAGGCGCTCCACTCTCTTATTGCAGCCAGTGTGCTATGCAGCTTATCTGTCGCTGCAAAATCACAGCTTGAATTTAAAGATGTATTTGACTTTCGTTATGCGCAAGGCCAGCAATTATCTGAAAACGGCCAATTTCTAACTTTTTCTGCCAAGCCCTACCGCGGCAATAGCGAAGGCCTAGTCTACGATTTACAGACAAATAAAATCATTGCGCGTGTTCCACAAGGCACTAAACCACATATCAATAAGGCCGCAAACTGGGTGGTATTCACGCAGGTGCCTACTCTATTAGAAAAAGAAACCACCAAGAAAAAAGATAAGAAAAAACTAAAGAATCATCTGATTTTGATTGATACTCAAACACACAAGCAAACTATTTTTGATGAGGTGGTCGATTACCAAATCAGTGATGACGGCAACTGGCTTGCTTATCGCACCAAAGAGAAACCGGAAGGCGGTAAGAATGGCAAAAAAGACGATAAACCTGAAAGCAAAATTAAGGCTGATAAAAAAGACAAGTTCTATTCGCTGATAATCGTAAACCTTCGCAATATGAGCAAAACCACCATTGAGCATGTTGGTAAGTTTGCGCTGAGCCCTCAAGAATATGGCGTACTATTTAATGTTCATGCTGAACATGGTGCAAAAAACCACATTGGCTTTTTAGATTTAAACACTCAAACACAAAGCAGTTTATTCAACGAGCCTGGTGTCACCCTGAGCCAAGCGGTTTGGCACCCTAACAAGCCTATTGTAGCCTTTAACATGGCCAATTATGTCAACGACGATACTCGCCGTCGCGACCACCAAATTACGCTATGGCACAGTGATACAAATACCTTAAAAGAGATTAACAATCCAACAGGTTGGTTCACAGGTAAAACGGCAAAGCTCTCTTGGTCTGAGCAAGGCGAACGTTTATACTTCCAAAACCGACCTGTACTTGTAGCGAAAGCAAAAGAGTTTAAGTATAAAGACGAAGCTTCACTCATTGACTTAGATACTATTCGTGCTCAAAAAGGCCTACAGGTTTGGCATAATAATGATGTTGAAATTAAAACCCGTGAAGCCAAAACATGGCAACAAACGAACAAAAACCGCCACTACCAAGCGGTGTATCATCTAAATGGTGAGCAAGTTGTGCAGCTTGCTAACGAGCAAGCGCCAAATATTCGCTTAAACACCGAAGCGAACTTCTTACTCGCAAGTAACGATAAGCCACACTTAGAACGCATTATGTATGAAGGCTTCTTCAATGATTATGCTGCCATAAATGTGAAAACCGGTAAGCAAACCAAGATCATTGAAGGCTCACCGTTTAGACCAAGCCTATCTCCGATAGGTAGCCATGCTGTATTCTTTAAAGATCAGCAAGTTTGGTTAAAAGATTTATCATCTCAGTCTCTGTCACCTCTGACTAAAGCCATCAGAGAAGCGATTTTCGCCGATGATAAGCACGACTACCCGAGCGAGCAGCCGGGCTATGGTTTTGCAGGTTGGCAACTTGATGGCTCAATTGTGTATGTATACTCGAAGTTTGATATTTGGGCGTTCGACATAAAAACCTTGCAGGCAACGCGTTTAACAAAGGGTCGTGAAACAAATACTCAATATCGCGTGAAGTATCTTGATAAAACCCTGCTTGGTTTTGCTGCAAACGACACCTTAATGCTGCATACCCACAACACTGAAAATAAACAGTCAGGCGTAGCAAAACTTGATTTAGCAACAGGTAAAGTTAAAACAGTACTCAAAGGTGAAGCTCGCTACGAGCTAATCGCCCAAGCAAAACATGCAGACAAGCTTATTTTCACCAAAGAAAGCTATCATCAGTTCCCTGATTTTTGGCAAACCACCAGCACATTCGCAAAGACTAAAAAAGTGACAAACTTAAACCCACAAGTGAAAAACTTTGCATGGGGCGGTAAGCCTGAGTTAGTTCAATATAAAGGTTATAATGATGAAGACTTACAAGGTGTGTTAATCAAACCAGAAGGCTATAAAAAAGGCGATAAAGTCCCTACTGTCATTTATTTCTACCGCTACATGAGTCAACGCATGTATAACTTCCCGAAAATGGAGTTAAACCACAGACCGAACTTCCCTATGTTTACCTCGAACGGTTACGCATTATTCTTACCTGATATTCGTTTTGAAATTGGTAAGCCAGGTCCATCATCAACTCAAACCATGATCAACGCTGCACAAAAGTTAATTGATATGGGGGTTGCACATCCTGACAAGATTGGTTTACAAGGTCACTCATGGGCTGGCTATCAAAGTGCCTTTATGATCACGCAAACCGATATGTTTAAAGCGGTTGTATCAGGTGCGCCTGTATCGAATATGACGTCAGCATATAGTGGTATTCGCTTAAACTCAGGTCTTGCTCGTCAATTCCAATACGAGACAGGCCAAAGTCGGATCGGCAAGCCACTGACGCAAGCTCTCGACTTATATATTGAAAACTCGCCAGTATTCTTTGCTGATAAGGTGAATACGCCAGTTCTACTTATGTTCGGGGATGACGATGGCGCAGTACCATGGCAAGAAGGTATTCAATACTACTTAGCACTTCGTAGACACGACAAAGATGCCATCTTTTTACAATACGAAGGTGAACCGCATCATCTGAAGAAATTCCCGAACCAAGTAGATTTCTCAATACGAATGATGGAATACTTTGATCATCATCTAAAAGGAAAACCTGCGGCTGATTGGATCAAAAATGGGGTTAAACATCAGCCTGAGTAATTTAGTAAAGGCTTACATCATACCAATATTAAAGCCTGCAACTGCAGGCTTTAATAATTAACCCAGACTCTGGATAATAAATCTCTTAACCAAAGCTCAGGTTATCAGGGCAAGTTGGTCTGGCTAACTATGCGTTGGTTTTAACTAACACCTGGTCTGCAAACCACTCATTCAGTAGCTGCTTTTCATAGTAGAAAGACGTCTCACGACCTCTCTTAATACGATCCATAAAGCTCATATCTTTTAAAACTAAATTCTCAGCACTGCTTAGCGTTTCACCTGATTTATCTTTTAAGGTATAACTAATGGTCAACCTCGGAAAATAAATAGGCTTTATCACACGTACATCTTGCATGTTCATTCTAGCGTCACCAGCAAGATCGATATCTTCAAAAGTCACATTCAGTTTATAACCTTCAGGCAACTGCTCAGCCAGTTTACTGATATGCTTTTCAAATTGCTTAGCAACACGTTTATGATAAGACCCTTTTACTTCATTAGCAGGGTATACATCGCGGTAATTGTTAAAGTCTTTCCAAGTAACTTTCGCCTCTCCAGCGATACTTAGAAATGGCATACTCAAAGCGAGTAAGGTTAAACATAACTTGTTCATGATGACCTCCTAAAAGACTTTCGCCTTTATAATGAGCAAAAAAGTGCATAATTGGAACCTTTTTAGAGTCACAGTTACACACTTTTACACTTAAATACGAACTGTACTAGCTTGTCACTTTTTCATTCCAAATAGTAATGCATAAAGCACTGGTACAATGCCCAAGGTTAAAAGTGTCGAGAATAGCAGCCCGCCCATTATGGTCAGCGCCATAGGCTCCCACATTTCACCGCCGCCTAGATAAAGTGGAATTAAACCCAGCACAGTCGTTGCAGTTGTCAGCAAAATAGGCCGCATACGTTGTTGTGCTGCATAAATAATGGCTTGTATAGGATTACTACTATCTTCATCTAATTCCATCTTAATGCGTTCAAGTAATACAATCGCGTTGTTGATCACAATGCCCGCCAGCGAAATCACACCCAGTAGAGTCATAAAACCAAAGAATGACTGGCCGAGTAATAGCGCAGCCACTACACCGACAAAACCAAGTGGGATCGTTGTAAGCACAATTATCGACTTACGAATCGAGTTAAACTGACCAATTAGTAGTATCACGATAATAAAAACAGCTATCGGCATTTTATCTGCAATTGATTTATTGGCTTTACCCGATGACTCTGCTTCACCACCGAGCTCATAGTCATATCCATATGGCCAATTTGCTTTTTGTTTCTCAAGCCAAGGAACCAGCTTTGCAAACCCTTCATTGGCAGTAATGCCTTCGATTTGCGCCCCAACTTTAACGGCTTTTAGGCGATCGCGGCGCAAAATCTGTGCACTTTCCCAGACTACTTCAATATCAGCAACTTGCTTCAGTGGTACGGAACGACCTGTTGCTTGTGAATACACCACCATGGCTTCAAGCTTTCCAATGTCTTGCCTATCACCTGCTATTGAACGTAAAGTAATCGGAATAAGCTCATCCCCTTCACGGTATTTAGTAAGCTCCATACCACTTAAACCAGTTTGCAATGAGTTGGCGATATCTCGACTAGACAAACCAGCTCTACGAGCTCGTGCTTGGTCAATTTTGATCTGCAGCTTCTTAATTGGTAATCCCCAATCGTCGCTGATTGACTTTAAGCCCGCAGTTTCACGCATTTTCAATTTTAACTCATTAACAATTCCCATAAGTACATTGATATCATCACCAAGTAACCTCACTTCAACCGGGTTGGCTATCGGTGCACCATTTTCGATTTTGCGCAACTTTAAGAGCAGATCTGGATGACGTGACAACGCATATTCTTCAATTTGCTTCATCACCTTATCAATATGCTGGTAAGACGTCGTGGTGATGATCATTAAGGCATAGTTAGAGCTGGTTGGCTCAGGGCTATGTGTTAACAAAAATCTAGGCCCACCATTGCCGATATAGCTTACCCAGTCCGTAACACCTTGTTCTGTTTGTTCATTTACTTTTAAGCTGTTTGCAATAAACGATTCTACATCACGCACAACCGACTCTGTCGTATCAATGCGCGTACCGATAGGAAGCTCTAATTCGACTTTGAAATAATCACGGTCTGACGGAGGGAAGAATAATTTAGGCACATATTGCATGCCTTGGATGGCAATAAACAACATGCCAACACAACCAAGTACCGTAAACCAACGATATTTAATCAGACCAGCCAAAATGTTTTTATAGAACAGATAAAAGCCTGTGTCGTAATTTGCGGTCTCTTTCTTTACTTTTGTGAAATACACACACAGCATAGGGATCATAGTCATCGCCAATAACCAAGAACATAGCAGGGTAATGGTCACCACTTTAAATAACGAGGCGGTATATTCCCCCGTAGTCGATTCTGCTAAAAAGATAGGTAAAAATGCCGCGCCTGTTGTGAGAGATGATACCAACAATGGAATTTTTAACTCTTGTGCCGAATCAACTGCAGCGTCTATGGCTGCTTTCCCTCGTTCCATCTGCACCATAATATTCTCAGACATCACAATGCCATTATCTACCAACATACCTAATGCGATGATCAATGCTGCTAAAGAGATTTGGTCTATACTGATATTAAAAAACGACATCACCAAAATACCTAACACCATACTCATTGGAATCAGACTCGCGACAATCAGTCCAGTTCTTAGACCCAAACTGAATAGCATAACCACAGTCACGACTAAAACCGCTTGCAGTAAGTTTGAAACAAAGTCAGACACTTTCTTTTCAACTTCTTTTGGTAAGAATGACAGCAGTTTGAACTCAACCCCAATCGGATAAACCGATTCAAGATGGTATAGGGCGTTAATCACTTGCTCACCGAGTAGCAGATTGTTACCGCCTTGACGCATAGAAATGGCAATGGTCATGCCACTTTGCTGCTCAACTCTCACCTTGCTTTTGGCAGGGTCAACATAATCGCGGTAGACGCGAGCAATATCATTGAGCAAGATCACTTGCTGACTACCCGAAACATTGATGATGGTATTAGCAATATCTTCGACTGACTCAAAATTACCACTTGGCTCTAACGCCAAAGTTTCATCTTTAATATAAATTGAACCGCCTGGATTAACGATATTGCGAGCCGCAAGTTGATCTTTTAATTGATTTGGGGTTATACCCATTGCAGCCATTTTGGCATTTTCAAACTCAATAAAGACTCGCTGCTCTTGTACCCCAAAAATGTCAACTTTTGCGGCTTCTGGCAAGCGAAGTAACTGATCTCGAACTTGCTCTGCCACTTCTTCCATTTCGCGATAGGTATAGCCTTCGGCAGTTAAACCAATAACTACACCAAACACGTCCCCAAACTCATCATTGACGATGGGAGGTTGTGCATCACTGGGTAAATCTTTTTCTATCGACTGAATTTTACGACGTAAGTTGTCCCATATTGGCCGCATCTCCTTGTAACTTTCTTTGATATTAACGCTGACAATCGATACCCCTGTTTTTGAGGTACTACTGACAAAATCAAGCTCAGGAATTTGCTGTACTACTTTCTCAATTTTATCTGTCACTAGCTCTTCAACACGCTGCGGGCTAGCACCAGGGAAATAAGTCACTACTTGCGCAGTACGGATTATAAAACCAGGGTCATAGTCTTTCGGCATTTTGTCAAAAGCTGTGAGCCCTGATAATAAGAGCACAAAAATCAGCACCCATGTGGTGCGGTTGTTCTCTAGGGCGAGACGAGTAATATTCATTACTTACCTCCTGAAAACTTCACTATCTGTCCATCGGTGACCTTACTCATACCCGCGGTAACAATAAAAGCGCCCTGCTCTACACCTGAAATCACTGGAAATCCCATCGATGAGATTTCGCCAATCACTACTGGCGTTTTTGTTATTTTGCCTTTGTTAGCCCCTTGAGACTCGACCGTCCACACATAATTGCCTTGGTTATCTTTTAATACAGTCGCCAATGGTAAATATAGATTTGCATTTGTGCGACTAGGCGTACCCGCCATCACTTTGGCTGTCATGCCTGGTAAAATATTGTAGCCCTCAGGTGGTAACATGCTGAATGTCACTTCATAAGTTTTTGTCGCTTCATCAGCTTGTGTGCTGACTTCTACAAATTCCAACGGAAAACGCTCTTCTTTTATCGCAGCAAATTCAGCAAAAACCTGTTTTGGTGCATCTTTTCTCACGCGGATCATGATACTTTCAGGCACATTCACTTTTAAGTTGATATGTTCGATATCTTGTAAAGTCGCAATGGCTTGTTTGGCTTGTATCTCTTCAAATTGCTCAACATGAGTTCGCGATACAACACCATTAAATGAAGCTTTTAAGGTGGTGTATGCGAGATTGTTTTTCGCATTTGCCAGCTTAGTCTTAGCGCTAGTGAATTGTGACTTTAACTTGTCATAATCTGACTGACTAATGGTACCCGACACTATTAATTGTTCTGCTCGGGAAAAATCGGCTTTCGCCTTATCATAATTTGCTTGTGTTTCGTCTACTGCTAATTTGTAATCTGTGTCATCAATATGCGCAATAAGATCACCCGCTTGTACCGGTTGCCCCTGCTTTACATATAAATCGGTGATAGAGCCTGATACTTTAAACGACAAATCTGCGGTGCTTGCCGCATCAACGACAGCCGGAAATTCCTGCAATGGTCCTTCTGTTTGCATAACAAGTTGCAATGTTCTAACTGGCCTTAACTGTTCTTGATTAGCCATGTCACTTTGCGGTTCAGAACAGCCAGTGAGTATGATCGTCAGGGTTGCGACCACCATAAGCATTTGTTTTGTTTTCATTATCTTATCACCATGATGTAGTTGTTATTTCGAAGGGCGGGATGTAACACACTTTATTTACATGCCATTAATTCTAGTCGACTTTTCAATTTTTATGTGAATAACAGGCTGTATTTTAATAATTTATTATCAATATAGATGTCATATTTTTAAGTTTTGAGAATAAAGAACCGAAGCCTCTGAGCTTCGGTTTGCAAGAAAGTTTCAAAATAAATAACACAATGCCATAAATTATTTTTTACTCAATATCGTCAGTTGCCTGTTTACTAAGTGTGATATCAGACCACACTAGACGATGATCTGAGCTCTGTAGACCCGGCCCGACTAGATGATAGTTTGCATCGCTTTTACTCGGCCAAAATACCGCGGTTTGCTCAACCTGAATGCCAAATGTTGATGGGATCACATAATCAGCACGCATCTTCCAACTAGCGGTATGAGTCGCCGAAAATTGATTATTGGGTGCATTCTCAACGCCACCCACACTAACAGGCGTTAGTTTGTCATTGATATATTCACTGGCAAATAATTTAGCCATTGGGTTGCCCGTGCCATTGCCTTCATCAGCAGAAGCATTTAAATCGCCCATGATCACAAAGCGCTTATTCTTACCTAACCCGCCCTTTTGACCGTGATCGTCATAAATGTAGTCTGATGCATTTGGGTCCACATAATCCCACCAAAAGCGAATTTCATCATGGTTACGTAAGCCATTTCTGTCTTCTTTACCGTCAAACACGGGTGGTGTTGGGTGACTGGCAAGAACATGAATGACTTCATTCCCCACTTTTACTGGCACATCCCAATGGCTTTTCGACGACAACCTAAATATTTCAAGCTCTTCATCGCTATACCAAGCTTCACCCGTCTCTGGGTTTACTGGCAGCGTTGCATTGGGCATGTCTTTCCATAAGAACTTTTGAAAGGTGCGTACTTCATCAGTGATGATTGGATACTGCGATAACAACACCATAGCATATTGCCCAGGAAAGACCCCAAAGCCATAAGCATCCCCACCGCCGACACCCACTTTACCGTCGTTATTTAAATCAAATTCAGTGACAATACCTGTGTTAGATTCAGCAAGGTAAAAATAAGGGTAATCAATACCTTTTACGCCATTTTGACTGACGTTTAAGTAATTTTTAAGCAGCACTCTAACCGCACTGCCATCAGCCACATAATCGAACTCTGCCAGTAATAACACCTCAGGGCGAACACGTTGAATGATCTCTGCTACTTTTTTAATTTGTGTATCGTCACCGCTTTGCACATCGGCCAGAATATCGCCGGCATTTTTCCGATTCAAATACGCATTAAAAACGGCAACTCTAAGCTCACCTTGCTTAGCAGGTTCACCCAAATCGCTGGTTTGCGCTTGGCTTTGTATTCCTTGAGATGACAATTTTGCTGTGTCTGGATGATTCAGAGAGCACCCCATCACACTTAAACTAGCTAATACGCTAAACACCAATACACTTTTATTCATGAGAATATCCTTTACGTGCTGAGCCCGGTTCCCAGCAGCTGTTAGAATTTAAAATCG
>CAYZOE010000067.1:0-10248 GCA_964479805.1 uncultured Pseudoalteromonas sp.
CCGTGTCAGTGGGTGCGCATTATAGGGAGAAATTAAAAGTGCGCAACCCCTTTTTGCAATTAATTTTAAGAAATATGTATAACCGCATAAAAAGAGAACAAAAACACTAAAAACACCGTTTTTTTGTTTTTATTTTATACAACCCTTTATCTTCAGATACTCAAAAGCGAAAAAAGCAGGCCTGAGCCTGCTTTATGTTGTACCTATTGCGTAAATATTAAAACTTATATTCAATACCCAGGCCTAGGTAGTCTTCTTCTGTACCTTTGTCTTCATCAACTGTTGAGTAGAAGCCATATAGTTTGGTTGATTTATTTAGCTTGTGATCAATACCAACACTAAAGCCATCTGCATCTTTTGAATCTACCGCGTCAAAGTCAATTGTTTGATATTGCACTTTAAACGTGTTTTTACCGAAAATATATGCAGCATTTAATAGGAAGCCGTCAGCAGTGCCTGTACCATCTACCTTTTCTTGCTTCTGGTACATAGCACCTAATTTAATTGCATCAGTTGCTTTGAATTGGCCTGTAATACGAAAAGCATCATAACCTTTTACTTCACTATCTCCTGCAACAGCAACATAATATTTAGATTTTTTAAGCTTTGAATCACCATACGTGATTGCACCAGAGTAGCCATTTTCACCATCTGTTGAATCTTCAGCAATAAAAGTTGCTAATACTTTGAAGCCATTAAAGCTTGCTGATTTATAAGAAATCGTATCACCAAGGCGGTTTTCACCTTTGAATAGGTTTTTAACATCAGCTTCTAAATCATTAAACTGATCTACTTTGCCCTGTGAAAGTTTAAAAGCAGTATCGTTACGGCCAATAACTACTTCACCGAAACTGCCTTTTAATCCAACATACTGGCTTCTTGCTGTAATATTGTCTTTGTCACTTTTTGAATCCGCATCTGACACATCAACTTGGAATTCAAGCTTATAAACAACTTCTAAACCACCATCTAGTTTTTCTGAGCCTTTAAAACCAAAACGAGATGCATTGCTTTTAATCTCAGTCGCACTTCCTGCGCCTTCATCACTTGATTGAATTGACACATTAGCTTTGCCGTATACTTTGACATCTGCATGGGCATTTGCAGAAAGCGCACCAAGAACGCCTAAAAGAAGTGTTGATTTAACTAGTTTCATGTAATTTTCCTCAATATCGCAACACATGATAATTCAAAACGTCGCTATTCTCTCAGCGCTAAATGACAGAAATATTACACGCAAAACATTAATATCAAATAACTGAAAAAAAACTGCAACAAAAAAGTCATAAAGTTATGTTTTGTTGTCTAATTATAGAAGAGTACATGCGCTAATATGCAATTTTATTTATCTATTTTTAGTAATTTTTTGAAGTATGTTTTATTGAATTGCTTTTTATTTGGGTTAAAGTTAATAGTTAATTAGAATGAATTTCTGAGCGAGTACTGAGTGACACGTCGTATCCTTATAGTCGAAGACACCCCTACTATAGCTAGGGTTCAAAAGCATATTGCAATATCTGCAGGTTACGAAGCTGATGTTGCCACTTCACTGGCTGAAACCAAAACCTTCCTCGCAAGCAAAACCTATTTTTGCGCAATCGTTGACTTTATATTACCTGATGCGCCAAATGGCGAAGCTATTCATTTTACTGTTAACTCTGACATTCCAACTATCGTAATGACAGGAAACCTAGATAACCAAACTAAAGAAACTGTCGAAAAGTATCCAATCATTGATTATGTCACTAAAGAAAATAAACAAGCATACCAATACTTGAAGAAACAGCTTATTAGGCTGCCTAGAAATGAGTTTGTGAAAGTATTAGTTGTTGATGACTCAAAACAAACACGCAACTACGTTAGTTCACTTTTAGCAAGACATAAATATAAGGTATTAGAAGCGTCTGATGGGTTAGAAGCATTAGAGGTTTTAAAAGGAAACCCTGATATTTCAGTGATCATTACTGATAATGAAATGCCGAATATGAACGGTGAAGACTTATGCAGTGAAATCAGATTGCTATATTCAAATGATGAAAAAGCCATTATTGGGATCTCAAGCTCAAATGCATTGCACCTTTCAGCTCGCTTTATTAAAAGAGGTGCAAACGATTACCTCAGAAAGCCTTTCAATGCCGAAGAGTTTTACTGCCGATTAAGTCAAAACGTCGATATGTTGGAGTATATTGCCACAATCAAGCGTCAAGCAAACTCTGACTATCTTACCGGCTTGCCCAACAGACGTTACTTTTTCGAGTTTACTAACAAGTCACTAAAACAAAAAGCAGCAAAAGAAGCCAAGGTTGGTTTAGCGATGATTGATGTTGATCACTTTAAATCAATCAATGATAATTACGGACACGATGCTGGAGATGATGTTTTAAAAGCTCTGGCACAAGCGTTTGAGGCTCATTTTGTCGGCCAACTTACTGCAAGACTTGGTGGAGAAGAGTTTGCTGTATATTTTGAAAACGCGACCCCTGAAGAGAGTTTAAAGCTCTTAGAAAAATTTAGACGCTATCTTGATGAACATAGTGTTGATTTAACTAAACACAATATTCACTTCACTGTGTCCATTGGTTTTTGTTTTACTTGTAGTTCAAACGTTGATAGCTTAATAAAAGAAGCAGACATTAAACTCTATAATGCTAAACAATCAGGTAGAAATAAAATAGTCTGCCGCTAATTTATAAATTGTATGCTCATAGTTAATTGAGCATACGCACTTTAATTCTTAGACTTCTTCCTTGCAGCCCTAAAACTATCCCAACTATACAAAGCAAGCGCTCCCCAGATACAGGCAAACGTGATTGCCCTTTCAATCGAAAACACTTCATCATATAGAGTAACCGCTAAAGTAAACATAATGCTTGGGCCCAAATACTGAAATAGCCCCAAAGTAGAATAAGGTAAACGCTTCGCTGCGCCAATGAAACAAAGTAAAGGGAGCGTAGTAACGACGCCTGCACTCACTAATAAAAGATTCAAAGCTGTCTCATTATTGAACATATCGGTACTGGTAGTTGCTGGTGTAAGATACCAATAAGAAAGTGCAAGTGGCATTAAAATCAAAGCCTCTATTAATAAACCCGGTAGTGACTCAACGGGCATTTTTTTTCGCAAGAGACCATAAATAGCGAAAGAACCAGCCAAAGCAAACGCAATAACAGGGAAAGAACCATAAGCAATAACTTGCAGTAAAACTCCTAATGACGCAATCACAACAGCAGTACACTGCCATTTTCGCAATCGCTCAGACAGAAAAGCTACACCTAACAAAACATTCAGTAATGGATTAATGTAATAACCCAAACTCGCATCTAGCATATGGTCATTATTCACGGCCCAAATAAATAGTCCCCAGTTAAAGCCTAATAAAATTGAACTCACACAAAGTAAACCAAGCAATTTAGGTTTTTTAACTATGTGACGTATGTGATGCCATTGTTTTGCTACAACTAAAATAAGCACTAAAAATAGTACTGACCAGATTATACGATGCACCAGAATTTCTAACGCAGAAATAGATTGAATTTGCTTAAAATAGATGGGCGCCATGCCCCACATTAAAAATGCTAAGACAGCATACAGATAACCCTGTTGGGTTTGATTTTTTAGCATTAGCACAACTCTGCAAGTAAAAAGGCATTATACCTTGCTAAGCTAGTTGCAAATAGACAGAACATAGGAACTTACAGACATAACATTACAAGCCTTTGTAAACAGTCAAACACAATAGAGCAAATAAATTTACAGACAAGCAATGCAAAAGCCACTAAAATGCCCGCCATGAAATCAGACCCTATCTGCGAACATTCAATTATTGCTAAGCAAGCATTAAAAAACACTTTTGGTTACAGTGAGTTTAGGCCTGGCCAAGAGGCTGTAATTAATGCGGCATTGAGCGGGCAAGATACGCTTGTCTTGCTGCCCACTGGTGGCGGTAAATCGTTGTGTTATCAGATCCCTGCGCTGTTATTTGATGGCGCGACGGTAGTCATTTCGCCTTTGATCTCGTTAATGGAAGATCAAGTCTCTCAGCTTCAAGCTATTGGCGTTAGTGCAGCATACATAAACAACACCGTCGACTTTGCGCAGCAAAATATGATCTTTAACCAATTAGCTGAAGGTGCGTTAAAACTACTTTACGTTGCCCCTGAAAAGGCACTTCAGTTTGATTTTATTCAAAGATTAAAAAGCTTAAACATTCGCTTCTTTGCGATTGATGAAGCCCATTGTGTATCTCACTGGGGGCACGATTTCAGACCGCATTATCGTCGCTTAAGTGAACTCAAACTTCACTTTCCTCACTATCCTATGATGGCATTAACAGCAACTGCAGATATTGCGACACGCCATGATATTGCGCATCAGCTTGGATTAAACTCGCCTTATATTCATACAGGCAGTTTTGACAGACCAAATATTCGCTACACCATTGAAGAAAAGTTCAAACCACTTTCTCAGCTCATGCGCTATTTACGTGATCAAAAAGGTCAAAGCGGCATTATTTATTGCACCAGTCGTAAGCGTGTAGACGATATTTCAGAAAAACTTGCCGAAGCCGGCTTTAATGTCGCCGCTTATCATGCCGGCATGAGTAATGATCAGCGCCAATTCGTACAAAAAGCCTTTGCCAGAGACGATATCAATATTGTCGTTGCAACCGTCGCATTCGGTATGGGTATTAATAAATCAAATGTACGATTTGTACTTCACTACGATATACCTAAAAGTATCGAGGCTTATTACCAAGAGACAGGCCGAGCTGGTCGTGATGGACTGGCCGCAGAAGCTATCATGTATTTTGATCCAGCTGACATAGGTCGAGTAAAACGCTTTTTTGAAGATATTCCAGATGAAGACAGGCGTAAAGTAGAAGAGCAACGCTTTCAGGCAATGGCAAATTTTGCAGAAGCGCAAACCTGTCGTCGACAAATATTACTTAATTACTTTAGCGAATATCAGAGAGAGCCTTGTGGCAACTGCGATATTTGTCTTAATCCGCCGAAACGCTTTGACGGAACTTTAGTAGCACAACAAGCGCTATCTTGTGTATACCGAGCGCAACAACGCTTTGGTTTAGGGTATATCGTCGATTTATTAAGAGGCGCAAACACCAGTCGAATCCGCGATAATGGCCATCACGAATTAAGTACTTATGGTATAGGTAAAAGTCATAGCGTCGAGTATTGGCTGAGCATATTACGCCAACTTGTTCATCATGGATTACTTGCACAAGATATTACTCAAGGCGCAAGTCTCAAACTGACAGAAGCGGCGAGAGCTGTGTTGCGTGGTGAATATGTACTGCAATTAGCCGAGCCTCGCTTACAAGCTAAACACATATATCAAGATAAGCTGGCACAATTTAATTACGATAAAAAGCTATTTGCTAAGCTACGTAGTTTACGTAAAGAACTCGCTGATACCGATGATGTTCCGCCATATGTCGTCTTTAACGATAAGACATTAGCAGAGATGGCGCAGAAAATGCCAACTGATGATGCTGAATTTTTAAATGTTTCAGGAGTTGGCTTTAGTAAGCTTAGTAAATACGGCGCACCATTTATGCAACTGATCCGAAATTACTTAGCCGCGAGTTGATTATGACGCAAATTACCTTCAACACTAAATTTAATTTTCTGCAGATCGCACCTGACATTTTCCCGGAAGCCGATGAATTTACCTTTTGGGGAAAAATATTCTTAAATCATGAGACATTTTCTATTCTTGAAACCTCAGAAGGTGCAGATCGCCATCAAATACGCTTTTGTTGGCATGGACAAAATTTTAATCTTAATTTTGAACACTACAGCGAAAGTTTATGGGTAAGCCCTGAAGGGGTTGAAGCCGAGCTTTTACTTGAACAATTGCAACTATTTCTAATATCTACCCTATCATAATAATTAGACAGTTCTTCACTTTTCTGCTTAATATAATGATATAAAAGAGGATAAACAGTAGGAGGAAGTTAGTGTTCACAAAGTATTGTAAGCCAGTGATGCTTTTATTCTCTTCACTTTACTTCTGTGGTGCTGCGTTTGCAGAATCAGATATATTTGATTCTCAAGAAAACAGTTGCAGCAGTCAACGCCAAAATAATAATGAAGACATCCACATAAAGCGTCACCTCGACATTCAGCAAACTTTTCCCAAAGAATCCGAAAACAAGCGTATAACAAAAATATCCTTAAGACAGTTAAACGTTTTCGACACCAACTTACCGGAAGAAAATAACTTTTTATTTCGCTTTGCAAACCATGCACATATCACAACTGAGCCAGAAGTTATTCTAAGTACTTTATTATTTAGCAAAGACTCAAAATATGACATCAAAGAGTTAGAAGAATCAGAGCGTTTGTTACGTCAACAAAATTATCTTTACGATGCTCGCATATATGCTGAAGAAAGGTGTAAAAACGAAGTCCATGTTACGGTTGTAACAAGAGATCTATGGACTTTACTGCCTGACATTAGCTTTAGTCGCAGTGGTGGTGAAAACTCCTCACGTCTCGGCTTTAGAGAAACTAATCTATTAGGGTATGGCAAAAGATTATCTTTTACCGCAACTGAAGATAAAGACCGAAACGGTTATTTATTCGTTTATGACGACCCAGCTATCTTGTCGAGTCGCTACCGAGGTCGTATAGAGTATGCTGATAATTCAGATGGAGAACGGCATTATTTAGGGGCTTACTTACCATTTTATTCAATTAAGTCGACTCATAGCTATGGGGTTTATACTTATGCGAATAAACGTGTAGAGTCGATTTATTCTCGAAACGAGATCGTTTCTGAGTTTTTACACGACACTGAAATTAATGACGCGTATTATGGTTTTGCCGTTCAGGCGCCAACACAGTGGACACATAGATATACTGTGGGTCTTCACAATGAACAGCATAACTTTAAAACTACACCTTTCTCTTTTCTTGCCATAGCAGACAATCGTTCACTTACCTACCCATATTTTCAGGGACAATGGCTTCAGAATGATTATATTAAGGTACGAAATTTTGATTCAATTTATCGCACAGAGGATTTAAATTTAGGCTGGAATGTTAAAGCCAAGCTAGGCTATTCATCTAATAATTGGGTGGATGACGACAGTCACGTCATTTATCAATTTTCTGCAAGCAAAGCGCATTACACAACCGAACGTAGTTTGTGGCGATTAAATACAAGTATACAAGGAGAGTGGAATACCGACCAAAATGAAGCTCGAAACTTCATAAGTGCAGTGAACTTTCAATATTATCTTAATACCAGTATTCAACAATCTTGGTTTGCCAGCTTATCTTTGAAGTATGCAAAAAACTTAACGGCAGACAAACAATTGGTTTTGGGCGGTGAAACAGGACTGAGAGGTTATCCGTTAAATTACCAACAAGGTAGCCGCAGTGCTTTATTTAATATAGAAAAACGCTATTACTGGGAATATGACCTGCTGCAACTTTTCAAGGTTGGAGGGGCGCTTTTCTTCGATGCAGGTAAGGTGACTGGCAAAGCTCAGGTCAATGTCGATAACTCACTACTAAAGAATGTAGGGATGGGATTAAGACTTGCACCGAGTCGTGCCAATGCTGGCACAGTATTACATTTAGATATTGCCGCGCCGATAAATAAAGAAGATAACATTGACAGTGTGCAGTGGTTGTTTACGGTCAAAAACCGCTTTTGAGAAATGCTAATGGCGCTCTCGGCAGGGATCGAACCTGCAACTCAGCTTCCGGAGAGCTACGTGATATCCATTTCACCACGAGAGCATACAAACGATGCATATAGTAATGTCATTTCTTTGCAAATACTAGCATTTCATTTTCAGCTGATTAAATAACATACTGAAAACAAGAATATTAATGCTTTTTAGCGATTTTTTGCATTTTTGACTATGCTTAGATTTTATTTTACCAGTATTATAGACAGCAAGTTACTACGTTCTATTAACATAAAACGTTGTTTAATGCGGTAACAAAAACAATAAAAGCTTAACACATCGAGAGGAAGCTATTATGAGCCAAATGACCACGCAGCAAGTTGCTGATTTTCTAGAAGTTAAAGTGGAAAGAGTGAAAAGACTTGCTCGTGAAAACCTACTGATCGCAAAGGGCGAAGATGCACAAGGTGATCCGGTATTTGATCAAACTGATGTAGAGAAATACAAAGAATTAGCAAAGCGCTTAGGTGGTATTTAAACGCTTTAATTGCAACGCGTGTGAAGTAGCTTTCTCTACTTCACCTCGCACCTCGTACCAAGAGATACACAACAATAGGTAAGCAACTCTAAACCCCCTTAATTTCTCTATTGCATAATCAGGCACTTGAGAACCTTTACTGCCATAATAGATATTCAGCATACACACTATTTCATCATGAGTTAGCCGAAAACTAGTCACCAACCCAGCTATGTCAAAATAAATATCGCCAACTGCTGCATATTCGAAGTCAATCACAACTACTCCAGCTTCAGTCGCTATTACATTTTCTCTGACTAGGTCGTTATGGCAACACCCTACCTCTTTTGGAAAACTATCAAGCGAACGCATGCAGTACTCAACGTCTAAATTAAAACGTTGTTTAAAGGCAATACTCGAATCAGACAGTACTTGTTTAACATCAAGAGAGACGGGTAAATTAAGCAATGACTGTTGATGTACTAAAGCGATTGTTTCAACCAAATTATATAAACGTTTCTTATCTATGCCCTCAACAGCTTCGTCAATATAAGTAAATAACGCAACTTTAAGAGCTTCATCCCAACAAATTACTTCTTGAATATTAGACTGTGTTGTTGCTATTAAACCTTGAAAAGCAAGGCTTGGAGTGGGCATGTTATTTTGATAAAGCTTAAGCAAATATTTATTCTGCTCGACAACAATTAAATAGTTGTGATTACTGAGCCCTGATGTGATTTGGTAGCATGCGTCAACTTGCCTGAAAGGAAAAACCTCTGCTACAAAACCTTTTACTTCATCTGACAAGTTTTGAAAACTAAAGACTCGCAAGAGGTAAGCCGTTTCTTTGTTCGTGTTCTTCATACCAACGTTTGTAGCCCCAACATGCTATGACGGTATAAAACACATAAAGCACAAAAGTAGGGTAATATCCTTTTACAAAGAACAAGTACATTGATGCTGCATTAATGATGATCCAATATAACCAATTCTCTAATACCTTTTTAGCCACTAAATAAGTTGTCATCACGGCAAAACACGTTGTAAAACTGTCTAAATATGCAAAATCAGCATGCGTGTAATTGTCCATCACATAACCGACACCTGTTGCAGTCAGAGCTGTCATAACGATGATGTACAAGTGCCTCGACAATGACCAAGAAATGATAGGAGCGACTGAATCTGGCTGCTTGCCCTGTTGCCACATATACCAACCAACTACAGCCATCAGCATGTAGTACACATTTAATGCGGATTCCATTAACAATGCACCATTCCAATACATAATGGTATAAATAAATGTACTGAGAAAAGCTGCAGGCCAACACCATTGATTTTCTTTCACAGCCAAAAAGACGTAAGCCAAAGAAAGTATGACCGCGATATATTCCCAGCCTGACATTGCAGTAAAACCGGAAAATGTGGCACTTAAGAATTCAATCATTGCGGTGATAAATCTCCAGAAATGAACTTACACACAAATACAATTTTCCCAAACTCTTCAAAAGAACGCTTCATTTCCTGCTGAAGTACCGACATAACGAGGTCATAGTCACCAAAGACTTGAGTCGACATTGTATTGGTTAACACTGTAAGTTCAGGATGTGTATTTAAGCGCTCAATAAAAGCTTTGATAAAAGGTATATACTCAGAATGAAGAGGATATTTACTAATTTCTACAGATAGCTGCATTTTGAAGTCCATAATAGAATTCTTTTATTTATTTTAGCCTCTTGGATTTTTTAAGGAATAGTTTTATTGAGGTTTTTACCCTTCATAAAGTCTGCTTGTGGCGTTTAATTGCTCCTGTCCTGCTGGTGAGTAAAGAGCCTTCTCTCATTAAACTGAAGCGTTATGACAATCATCAAAGTTCATTGTTTTCCAAGGTGAATAAATTCATTAAAGCGTCTTGTTATAACGGCATTTCTTTGTTTTTTGTCGATTATGAGGTTTATAAGTTCAAGAACCTCTGACTAATTTTCCGCAGCAAAACATCACCGTTCTAATAATATAAAGCAGCAACTTCTGATTGTCCAAATGCATGATAACCACACACTTAACTTTCTGACTC
>CAYZOE010000067.1:10348-26395 GCA_964479805.1 uncultured Pseudoalteromonas sp.
CGCTTAAACGTATTAACTCCCCACAATACCTAGTGGTGTGGCACCTTTCCATGCGCCTCTAGTGAAGTCCGGAATACTAATAGATTCACTTCGATTTGCCACCGATTGAGCCGAGAGTGGTGAAATTACAGACCAAGCTGCACCATCATACACATCTTGATCTAACGCTTCACCATTGCGTAAACAATAAATCATGCGCCAAAACATTAAGAAGTCCATACCACCATGGCCGCCATTACGCTCTGCTTCTGCACCCATTTTCTTCCACAGCGGATGATCGTATTTATCATACCAAGGGGTCATGTCATGTTCCCACTCATGGAAGTTACCTAAGTTGCCACCTTTTTCGAGTGCGATACGATTCGGGAAGCCAGCAAATACACCATTAGTACCTTGGATCAGATTATGACGAGAATAAGGTCTTGGTGTGGTGGTATCGTGTTGCACCATGATCGAACGACCTTTAACCGTTTTGATCATGGTGGTATTCATATCACCAGCAATATAGTTCAGTTGATTGCGTTGATGATCAGTTGGAAATTCTCGTTGTGCATAGGCTGCTCGGCCCAATGCAGGTGAGCTCATTGACGTTAAGTAGTCAAATCGATCGCCACGGTTAATATTCATATACTGAGAAACAGGGCCTAAACCATGTGTTGGGTAAAGGTTACCGTCACGTTTAGCATGCCACCCTGTTCGCCAAGAACCCGTTTTATGATCAATTTCTTTCATCTGCCAACGCAGCTCATGAATATAAGCGGCTTCACCATGAAGTAACTCACCGAATAACCCCTGACGAGCCATATTAAGAACCATCAACTCATCACGGCCATAGTTGACGTTTTCCATCATCATACAGTTTTTCTGAGTGCGCTCTGCGGTATCAACAATATCCCACATTTCTTCAACAGTCAGTGCTAAAGGTACTTCTACAAATGCATGTTTACCACTTTTCATGGTGTCGATGGCCATTGGCGCGTGCCACTTCCAAGGCGTTGAGATGATCACAATATCAATGTCATCACGGGCTAACATATCTTGATAAGCCAAATCCGAACCTCGGTACAATGCTGGTTTTTTTAAGCCTCGCTCGACTAGATAATTTGCAGAACGCTCCAAAACCTCATCATGGTTATCGCAAATGGCGACAATTTCAGCCCCTTCAATATGACTCATACGACGAACATGGCCATAACCTCGTTGACCAACACCGATGAATCCAACCCTGACTACATCCATTTTTGGTGCGATAAGACCAATGACCGACTTACCTTTTTGAGTCGGTACAGATGCTGTGCCTGAGCTTGATGTTTGCGCGCACCCGGCAGCAAAACTTGCCGCAGCAGCAACACTTGCAGCCTTGAGAAAGTCACGTCTGTTTAGTTCTTTCATTATAATTATCCTCTTTGTAACTACTTATACCAATCGGTATAATTAAGTAGTCTATTTTGAGGTGGATAAAACTTTGCGATAGCACGGCAAAAATTTTGCTGTTTAGTTATTCTAAATAATAAATTTTTAACACAGCTAGCGTGAGTTTTAGCTTCTCAAATTATTAAGTATTATTGCTGATTAGTATTTACCCTAACCAATAAGTAAAGCGCTGTCATTCAGTTGCGACAAATATATGTTGCTATTTTTTTGGGCACAAAAAAAAGCGCCTATGGCGCTTTTTAGATATCTTAGCTAATTAATTTAGCTATGTATTAATTTTTCAAGTAATGCTTCTTTAGCAACCACATCTTGATATAACTTAAACTGGTTTCTCGCTCTGTAGAGATTGTGCTCACTGTGCTTAGTCGCAAAGTAATTGTCACCATCCAAGTAATCGGTTAAAAAACGAAGACCAATCATAAATGGCATTACTTTCGCGCCGAGTAAAAAGCTTTGCTTTTCTTCTGGTGAAAGCTCATTTTCTAATGGGGCCACATAGCCCTTAACTAAAGCTGCAAAAATCTCTTCTCGAACTCGCACATTATCAAGGTTTGTTGAATCTTCTTCTTCAGGTGAGCAGAAGGTACGCACCATATCACCAAAATCAAACAGCCAATAACCAGGCATACAAGTATCAAGATCAATAACGGAACGAGCGCCATCGGTTTCTTTACAGAACAGCATATTATTGATTTTAGTGTCATTGTGACACGGTCTAAGTGGAATAGTGCCATAGATAGATTCTAGCTCATCGGCAAGAGCAAATTGCGCTTGGCAAAACGCAATTTCCTCTTGGCATTTTTCAGCTCTATTTTTACTATCTGCTTCAAGTTTGCCATTAAATGCAGCAATTCGCATAGCAAGGTTATGAAAGTCAGGAATAACATGGTGCAGTACTTGAGCATCAAAATCTGACAATGCTTTTGCAAATTGGCCAAATGCGTTCGCTGCGGTTTGTGCCTTCTCCGGACAACTCACCACATCTTCACTATAACTCTTACCAATAAACTCTAACGCTCGCCACACACTACCATCGACATTTACTAGATATTCCTGTGAAGTGGTCGGCAAATGTTTGATAATCTCTAATTCGTAAGCGTTATTTTCGGCTTTTTTTGTAAGATGCTGTTCAATTGCTCGAGCATTTTCAACCAAATGTGCCGGGTTAGGAAATACTTCAGTATTAAGCTTTTGCACAACCACTGCTTGTTGTGAATCTTTTAACAACATCGTGGTATTAATATGACCACTGCCTATAGGTTTAATTGTGGCACTTTCATGGTCTAAGCCAAATTGTTGCGACAAATACTCAGCTATCGCAGTGTTAGTCATAGTTACCTCAGATACTGGTATAATTGGCGTGGTAATCTGCTCATCCTTGACGATGTTCATAAATCTTTCCTGCTACGCTTTCTAATTCTTCTTTAAATGTAACACCAAACCAAAAATCAATAGCAGAATAAACTCGTACTGAAACATATTTATTTTCTATGCAGGCTTGGATGCAATTAGGTAAATAGTACTCTTTTTTGACATCGCTGTCATAATCTTCTAGAAATTTTTTAAAACCATTTTCTAGTTTAGCCATCAAGATGGGTGTAATGCCCCAAAAAGTCATTGAAGCGAGACTCTGACTATCTAATTGATGAAGTTTCCCTTCAATTTCTCCCACCAGACCATGCTCAGTTTGATGAATATTTAAGCTCTCAGTGACACGCTTGAGTGAGCATTGTTCAACCTCACAAATACCGCGGTTAACTCCGCCTTGCTCAGAGAGCGTTTTTTCAATCGGGAAGGCAACCATAGCCATACAACTAGCATCTTGAGATTGGTTAAAATGTTCTACCATTTGTTTATAGGCATTCGGCCCATAATAGTCATCAGCGGTTATAACCACTGCGGGCCCCTTCAAATGGGGCTTTGCACATAATAATGCATGCCCTGTTCCCCAAGGCTTAGTTCGATGTTCAGCTAAATGCAGAAACTCAGTGGGCAACATATCAATGCTTTGTTCAACCAGAGTAATTTTCATCGTCTCTGGTAGTCGCGGTAATATTACTTGCTCTAACTCTGCCCTAACGGCTCTATTAATGATTAGCACTGCTTGCTTGATACCTGCATTGAATGCATCATCAATGCTAAGTTCCATAATGGTACGCTCAAGTTTGGGCAGAGGGGTAATTTGTTTGTTACCACCAAATCGGCTACCAAGCCCACCTGCAAGTACCACAAGCATTAATTTATGTTGCTCTGTTACCATTTAAAATTGTTGACCAAAAATTAACAGGCGCAAGAGTGTAACAGCTTTAGGTTAGATAATCAGCGAAAAATTGTATACACACTATCCTGTCTGAAGTAAGGATGCCAATACATTCTTTCGGTATAGCTTTGGATTATACCAACTCTATTAATTAAGCATCTATTTTGAGGCAAAGAAAACTTGTCCATAGTCAGGCGAAAATTTTGCTGTTTAGTTATTCTAAATAAGAAGGTTTTAAAGAAACTAGCGTCAGTTTTAGTCCTTAAATTAATTTAGTATTACTGTGGATTGGTATCAATAGCTTTGACAGATATATTTAACTTCTTGGTATTCTTCTAGGCCCTGTTTTGCTCCTTCTCGGCCTAAACCTGATGCTTTCATACCGCCAAATGGCGCGACTGGGTTTGAGATGAGCGCTTCATTAATACCCACCATACCATACTCAAGATGGCTTGCGACGCGTTGAACTTGTGCCATATCTTGCGAATAAAAATACGCAGCTAAACCTTCATCTACCGAATTAGCCAAAGTAAGTGCTTGAGCATCATCTTCGAAAGTTTGAATGGCGACCACAGGCGCAAAGATTTCGCTCTTACTTATCTCCATACTTTGGTTTACTTCGGTCAAAATGATAGGCTCCATAAATTGCCCAACTTTCTCTTCACCTTGATAAGCAATCTTGGCGCCCTGAGCAATAGCACCTTCTACTAAGTTTTGTGCTTTCAGTTTCGCTTTTGTATTTATCAATGGACCTAAATCGACATCTTTAGTAAAGCCATCAGCTACTTTTAATCTAGAAGTTTGCAGCTTTAATTCTTCTAAGAATTCATTTAAACACGTACTTTGCACTAACACCCTATTGGCAGCCACACAAGTTTGCCCCGCATTTCTAAATTTGGCCACCATCAGCCCTTGCACTGCTTTTTTAATGTCTGCACTTTCAAACACTATAAAAGGGGCGTTACCACCGAGTTCAAGAGAAGATCGTTTAATTGACTGTGCACTTTGTGATAACAGAATTTGTCCGACTCGTGTTGAGCCGGTAAACGTAATCTTTCTCACTAGCTTGTGTTCACAGAAAAATGCGCCAACCTGTGCAGCATCTCCTGTGACTAAGGTTTGAAAAGCGCCCGCTTCCATACCCGCTTGCAATGCAAGCTGACACAGCGCCAACGCACTTAGTGGTGTATATTCAGATGGCTTGAGGATAAAACTACAACCCGCAGCATAGGCAGGGGCCACTTTTCGGGTGATCATGGCAAGGGGGAAATTCCACGGTGTGATCCCGAAGACGACCCCAACTCCCTGCTTAACAACAGACAATTGCTGAGTCGGGCTATTGGCCGGAATAATTTCGCCATAACTACGTAGCGCTTCATCAGCAAACCATTTTACAAAACCCGCTGCGTAATCAACTTCGGCTAAAGATTCCTTTAAAACCTTGCCTTGTTCAAGGGTGACAAGTTCAGCCAATGCCTGCTTATGATCAAAGATCAAACTATGCCATTTTAATAACACATCGCTGCGCTGTTTGGCTGTGGTCGATTTTAGCGCTTCAAAACATGTATTTGCGGCATCCAATGCTTTCTGGCAGCCTACTATATCAACCGATGAAAGTGTTTCAATCAACTGTTCATTTGCAGGGTTATTAACTGAAAAAGTATCGCTACCTTGGTACGATTTGCCATTAATAAATGAGCTATTTAAAGTCTTATGCCAATACATGTTTTGTCTCCATAAAAAAAACCCGTAGTAAAGACTACGGGTTTTTTATAATCAAAATCGATTAATGATCTTCATTCACAATGTTCAGGTTGTATTTTGGAATTTCTACAACTAAATCTTCATCGTTAATGATTGCCTGACAGCCTAGACGTGATTCAGGCTCTAAACCCCATGCTTTGTCTAGCATATCATCTTCTAGCTCGTCACTTTCTTCTAACGAGTCAAAACCTTCACGGACCACCACATGACAAGTTGTACAGGCACATGATTTTTCACAAGCATGAGGAATTGAAATACCATTTTTTAAAGCAACATCGAGTACAGTTTGACCTGTTTTTGCTTCAATTGCAGCGCCTTCAGGGCAAAGCTCTTCATGGGGTAAGAAAATAATCTGTGGCATTACTTATACCTCGTCTACAGACTGCCCAGTAAGGGCTTGTTTAATTGACATATCCATACGGCGCGAAGCAAATTCACTACTTGCCGTATCTACAGCTTCAATGGCCGTTTTAATTTCATCTGGTGATGTCGCAGTTTCACGTAAATCAGCCAGCTTCTGCATTTCATTGTGAAGCGCTGCTAGCTCGTCATCATTTAATAACTGGCTATCTGTTGATAAAGAAGCTTCTAACGCCTCTAACACGCGAAGCGCTTCAACTTGTTGCTCTTTCAACATACGTGCTTGCATATCTTCTTTGGCGTTGCTCATTGACTCTTTCAGCATTTGTGCAACTTGATCGTCAGACAAGCCAAATGACGGTTTAACCTGTATCTCAGCTTGCACACCCGTTGATTTCTCCATCGCTGAAACGCTCAACAAGCCATCTGCATCTACTTTAAAGGTAACGCGAATATGCGCCGCACCAGCTGCCATTGCTGGAATTCCTTTTAAGCTAAATTTAGCCAATGAACGACAATCATCTACTAGTTCACGTTCGCCTTGCAATACATGTAATGACATGGCCGTTTGACCGTCTTTGAATGTCGTAAACTCTTGTGCTCGTGCTACTGGAATAGTGGTATTTCGAGGGATGATTTTCTCAACCAATCCGCCCATGGTCTCTAGACCTAGAGACAATGGCAATACATCTAACAGTAACATGTCTGAATCTGGCTTGTTACCTACGAGAATATCTGCCTGGATCGCAGCACCGATTGCAACTACGCGATCTGGGTCGATAGAAGTCAGTGGCTTTTTATCAAAGAAGACTTCAACTTGCTCACGAATAACTGGCATTCGGGTTGAACCGCCTACCATAACTACTTGCAAGATTTCTTCATGTAACACATCAGCGTCTTTTACTGCACGGCGACAAGCACGTAATGTCTTTTTCACTAACGGCATCACCATCTCAGCAAACTGAGCGCGTGTTACTGTCACTGTATGAGCTGTATTACGAAGTTCTAAACCAACATTAACGGTTTCATAGCTAGATAACGCTTCTTTACACGCTTTAGCTTTATTGATGAATAAACGTAGCTCTGAATTGTTTAAATCATTAATTTGCGTTTGTTCTTTAAAATGTGCCACTAGTACAGAGTCAAAGTCGTCGCCGCCAAGGCTTGAGTCACCGCCCGTTGCCAATACTTCGAATACACCTTGGTTTAAACGTAAGATAGAAATATCAAATGTACCGCCACCTAAATCGTAAACAGCGATCACGCCTTCTTGTCCTGAATCTAAGCCATAAGCAACCGCTGCTGCTGTTGGTTCGTTCAATAAACGTAATACGTTTAGATCTGCAAGCTCTGCGGCATCTTTGGTACTTTGACGCTGTGCATCATCAAAATATGCCGGTACAGTGATCACGGCGCCTTTAATTTCTTCACCAGCAAAGCTGGCTGTTGCACGTTCTTTTAGTGACTTTAAAATTTCTGCTGATGCTTGTACTGGGTTGATTGCACCCATGGCAGTATTAATGGCTAAGCTGCCATTATTTTCCACGAACTCGTAAGGCAGTTGGCCATAACTTTGTTCAATCTCAGTTTGAGACTTACCTAAGAAGCGCTTTACTGAGATTAACGTGCTAGTCGGATCTTCTGCTGATGCTGCAGCGGCAGCTTGACCTACAGTGATCTTATCAGCTTCATAGCGAACCACAGATGGCAACATCGCTGAGCCATCAAAATCTGTTAGAGTTTTGGCCTCGCCACTTTGTACCGTCGCAACCAAAGAGTTTGTGGTACCAAGGTCAATGCCAATAGCTAGCTTATGTTCATGAGGTGCCGCGCTCTGCCCCGGCTCAGCAATTTGCAATAGTGCCATAGTGCTCTACGTTTTTAGTTTCGTTTATAAACCAATTTGGTTTAGTCGAATAAACTGTCTTCTATACGTGATAATTCATCACGCAATTTGTATACAAATTTTAGCTTTCGAATATTATCAGCGGCAGCGTCTAAGTGTGCATCGTCATCACTGCTTAATTGCGATGCAAGTTGAGCTGAATACTGCGTATCAAGTAGCTTAATTTCTTGTTCAAAATCTTCGATAGCCGCCTCAGGATCACTACTCTGCGGAAGATCTTCTAGCGCTTCTCGCAGTTCCATTTGCTGCATTAAAAACATAGGGTCTTGTAAGGTCTGCTGTTCGGCCCGAATGTCTTTGCCTTTTTCACTCAACATATATTCAGCACGTTTCACTGGGTGTTTTAACACCGCTAATGCATCGTTGATCTCTGCGGCCTTTTGGACAGCCAACAGTTTTTCGCGTTCACTTTTTCCGGCATATCGGTCTGGGTGAACAACGCGTTGTAATTCTAAATAGCGGGTATTTATAGCATTTAGATCAACATTATATGAAACGGGAATATCAAACAATTCAAAGTAATGCATTGGGTTAACTCATTCAAAAGCGCTAAAATTATTATGCTAAATGATATTATACAACAAAGCCCTACCAAGGCAGGGCTTTGTTAACAACAGCAAGGTAAGTTACACTGTAAAACTTTCGCCGCAGCCACACTCGTCTTTTTGGTTAGGGTTGGTAAACTTAAACCCTTCGTTCAGACCTTCTTTCGTGTAATCAAGCTCTGTACCGTCAAGGTAAACCATGCTTTTCGCATCAATGATGACTTTAACACCATTATGCTCATACACTTCATCACCTTCATCTAACTCGTCTACGAATTCTAATACGTAGGCCAAGCCTGAACAGCCAGTCGTTTTAATACCTAAACGAAGACCGATACCTTTACCACGATTAGTTAAGAATGTCTGAACGCGATTAGCTGCCGCGTCAGTTAATGTTACTGCCATGCCGCTCTCTCTTATTTAGCTTGTTTGCTTTTGTAATCTGCAATCGCAGCTTGAATCGCATCTTCAGCTAGAATAGAGCAGTGAATTTTTACCGGTGGTAATTCTAGCTCAGCAGAAATATCTGTATTTTTGATTTCAGAAGCTTCGTCTAGTGTTTTGCCTTTAACCCACTCTGTTACCAGTGAAGATGATGCAATCGCACTACCACAGCCATAAGTTTTGAACTTAGCATCTTCAATGACACCTTGGTCAGACACTTTGATCTGCAGCTTCATCACGTCACCACAAGCTGGTGCACCCACCATACCTGTTGCAACGCTTGGATCGTTCTTATCTAGAGCACCTACGTTTCTTGGGTTCTCTACGTGATCAATTACTTTATCACTGTACGCCATAATTCTTTCCTCGCTACCCGCTATAAACTTGCTACACGTTAAATTAGTGGTGAGCCCACTCAACGCTATCTAAATCAATGCCTTCTTGGTGCATCTCCCAAAGTGGAGACATTTCACGAAGACGGCCAATTGAGTTTTTAAGTAACTCAACAGTGTAATCAATCTCTTCCTCCGTCGTGAATCGACCGATGCTGAAACGAATTGAGCTATGCGCTAGTTCGTCATTACGGCCTAATGCACGTAATACATACGATGGCTCAAGACTTGCTGAAGTACATGCAGAACCAGAAGAAACCGCAATGTCTTTAACAGCCATAAGTAATGACTCACCTTCAACAAAGTTGAAACTAATGTTTGAAATGCCTGGTACAGACTGCTCAATCGCACCATTAAAATACACTTCGTCCATGCTCATTAAGCCATCAATCAAACGCTTACGGAGCGTGCTAATATGAGCATGGTCTTTTTCGAAATCTTGCTTAGCAACACGGAAAGCGGTACCCATACCAACAATTTGGTGAGTCGCTAAGGTACCAGAACGCATACCACGCTCATGGCCACCACCGTGCATTTGAGCTTCTAGACGGGCACGCGGTTTACGACGAACGTAAAGCGCACCAATGCCTTTAGGGCCATAGACTTTATGCGCAGAGAAAGACATGAAATCGACTTTTAATTTTTGTAGGTCAATTTTTACTTTACCGGCACTTTGCGCTGCATCTACGTGAAACATGATCTTGCGCTCACGACATATTTCGCCGATGGTCGTAATATCTTGAATAACACCTAGCTCATTGTTCACGTGCATCACGCTCACAAGTACTGTGTCATCTCGCATTGCGGATTCTAATTTTTTAAGGTCAAGTAAACCGTTTTCTTCAACCTCTAAATAAGTTGCTTCAAAACCTTGACGCTCTAATTCACGGAATGTATCTAAAACGGCTTTGTGCTCAGTTTTAACCGTAATAATATGCTTGCCTTTCTTCTTGTTGAAGTTAGCAGCACCTTTAATTGCTAGGTTATTTGATTCTGTCGCACCTGAGGTGAAAACAATTTCACGCGGATCTGCATTGATTAAATCAGCGATATCGTTACGAGCTTGGTCCACTAACTCTTCTGCCTGCCAACCAAAACGGTGTGAACGTGATGCTGGGTTACCAAAATTGCCATCCATAGTCAGACATTGCATGATTTCGTCTGCAACGCGCTGATCAACCGGAGTGGTTGCTGCATAATCTAGGTATATCGGTAATTTCATTGGTTTCTCCGCTTGACGCCAACTTAAAGTTGACAGCTCACTTGAATGTTATCTAGTTGCTTTGTGGCAGTCTTAACAGCGCTATCTTGACGAGAAGCAACTGACTGCACATCAGATTTGGCGACTAACTCAGCTAGGGAAATATTATTTAAAAACTCAGCAATACGCTCACTTAGATCAGACCATAGTGTGTGAGTTAAACAACGCATGCCGTTCTGACAACCGCCGCCTTCACCATGACAACGGGTTGCATCAACTGACTCGTCGACTGCATTAATCACATCACCTACAGAGATAGTTTGCGAATCTCGGCCAAGTAAATAGCCGCCGCCCGGTCCACGCACAGAGCTCACTAAGCCATGTTTACGTAAACGAGCAAATAATTGTTCTAGGTAAGATAATGATATTTCTTGCCTTTCAGAAATATCAGCTAAAGGAACTGGGCCAACATCGGCGTGCAAAGCAACATCAAGCATCGCTGTGACTGCATATCTGCCTTTAGATGTTAGTTTCATTGTTGCCCCCTCAGCGTTTTATCAGGTGGTGAATTTTAATTACCTGACTAGGATAGTCAAGTATTACTCACTGCACTTGCTACTAAAGTAATAAATGCAATACCCGAGTATTTTACTCAAGTACTTCACATTGTAATTACCCGACTAATTTAGTCAAGTATTAAACAAAAAATAATCAGAGGTTATTTATTGCCTGTTGACTTATTAATTGAAGTCAAAATACCACGTAAAATATTGAGTTCTTGATCTTCAGGACGGGCACGATTAAACAGGCGCTTAAGTTTTGTCATTACCATGCCTGGGTGCTGCTTGATAATAAAGCCAGTTTCTTTCAATGTACTTTCTAAGTGCTCGTAAAAAAGCTCCATTTGCTGAGAGCTTGGATAAACGGCATCGTCTTCTTCTACTGGCTTGTCTTGCTTATCTAAAAACGCCATACGCGTTTCGTAGGTAAGGGTTTGGACGGCCATTGCAAGGTTTAGTGAACTATATTCAGGATTTGCAGGAATACATACGTGGTAGTTACAAAGCTGTAGCTCATCGTTGGTCAGACCGCTGTTTTCACGACCGAAAACTAAAGCAACCGGACCACTTTCAGATCCATCAACCAATTTTTGAGCACACTCTCTTGGCTCTACCATTGGCCAAGACAACGTTCGTGAACGGGCACTTGTACCAATTGTGAGTGAACAGTCAGCAATGGCTTCTTCTAACTTGCTCACCGTCACGCTATTACCTAGTACATCAGTTGCGCCAGCTGCGAGCGCACTGGCATGGCTATCCACCTCACAAGCCGGGTCAACTAAATATAGTTTTGATAACCCCATGGTTTTCATTGCACGTGCAACTGAACCAATATTGCCAGAATGAGAGGTGTTTACTAACACAATACGAATATCTTCTAATGCCATTTCACTAAGCCTTTACGACGAAAATTGATAATTTGTTAAGTTTACCACAGCCTTTTTCTACCACTCAAAAATCTTCGTCTATATTTTTATATGCAATTTCAACGCGGTCAAAAAAACAACAGTTTTATTTTGTTTTTTGGGTTTACTTTAAGGTAAAAATCGCTAAAATACGCCGTCCTGTGCTTATTGCGTTGTCAGTAGGCAACGTATTTATACTGTTCTTTTACAACCCAAAGGTAATGCCATGCATCCAATGTTAAACATTGCGGTACGCGCTGCGCGTAATGCTGCTAAAGTGATCTTACGTGCAAGTGAAGATTTATCACGTGTTGAAGCCCAGCAAAAAGGTAGCAACGATATTGTTACTAACGTAGATAAAGAAGCGGAATCTATCATCCGTGAAACAATTTTAAAAGCGTATCCAGAGCACTCAATTGTGGGTGAAGAACTGGGTGTTACCGAGGGTAAAGATGCTGACTACCAATGGATCATCGATCCATTAGATGGCACAACAAACTTCATCAAAGGCATTCCTCATTATGCCATCTCAATCGCACTAAAAGTAAAAGGGCGTTTAGACCAAGCGGTTATCTACGATCCAGTGCGCAGTGAGTTGTTCACTGCTTCTCGTGGTCAAGGAGCACAGCTTAACAGCACGCGCCTTCGTGTTGCTAAAAATAACGAAATCGCAGGTACTGTGCTAGCAACAGGCTTCCCATTCAAGCAAAAGCATCATATTGATGCATATACTGAAGCGTTTAAAGCATTATTTGTTCACACAGCTGATATTCGTCGTGCAGGCTCTGCGGCATTAGATATGGCTTATGTCGCTGCAGGTCGTATCGATGGCTTCTTCGAAATCGGTCTTAAACCTTGGGATACAGCAGCAGGTGAGCTACTTATTAAAGAAGCTGGCGGCATGATCACTGATTTTGCAGGCGGTACTAACTACACTAAGAGCGGTAACATCGTGTGTGGTTCACCTAAGCTTTGCCAACAGATCGTAAAAGAAATTCGCCCGACATTAACAGAGTCATTACTTAAGTAATTAAGAATTTACTGGGTTTGAAAAAAGGAGCCTTCGGCTCCTTTTTTATTTTGCTGAAAATAACTCAATCAGCATTGTAATACGGGTTCTTCAATCTAATAGCCTTATCAGAGTGATACATAGATAACCGCGCTAAATCTTTTTCAAAATAGCGCGAAAATAACGCATCAAATTCACCGCTATTCTTTAATTTATTCAATCCACGTTTTAGCTCATCTGCCAAATGTGGTTTTGCTTTATTTACAAAAAAATAAAATGCTGTTGGATATTCTAAATAAACATTCGGGAGCAACACAAACTTATCAGGGTTTTCCTCAAGCTCAGCGTTCACCTCAATAAAAGAACGAGGAAAGTAGTCTACTCTACCAGATGCTAATAATTTAAACATAGCTTGATAGTTAGAGAGTGGCTTTACAGGCAAGCTATGAAATGCCAAAACTTTCGTATCAGGCCAATCATGCCCTTGTACTGCAGTAAATGCTTTTAATTGTTCAATACTTTTAAGTTCTGCGAACTGCGCAAAGTGTTCTTTTTTCACCATGATCGCCCGCTTGCCTATGTAACCCTTAAATAAAGGCTCACGAATAGCTATTGCGATTTGCTCACGATCAGGGCTAGTCATACTCCAATGCAGGTCAACTTTTCCTGACGAGAGCGCCATCAAAGTACGCTGTTGATGAGGGTGAACGGTGACATGCTCATAGTCGTAAGTAGCACCTGCAGCTTTTAACGCTTTATCGAGCAACTCATAAAGGTAATGATCACGTTCATAAAGCTTTCTAGGCTCTTTCGCGATTTTTATAGCTTCAGCTTTTTCTGCTTTAATCGAAAAAACAGCACAAACACTTATGATAATAAAAAAGTTTATGAGTCGTTGCATATAGTGGGCCCCCACTTATTTTATTCTAAGCTACCCAAAACAGAGCCACGACTCAAGTATTTCTGATTAAGAAACAATCGCCACTGTTGGTCGGCGCTTGTTTGCTACAAATAAATAGCTGTTGCGATAACGCTTCGCTTCTTTCTTGGCATCTGTTGCAAGAGCCGCTACCTGATGACTGTTATGACAGCTATTTACATGCGGTGACACCAAACCTATCGACAGTGTGAGTAAAGGCACAAATTGCTGCTGTCCCTCTCGATTTGTAGCCCAATAACCCCCTGCCTTTACATGCTCAGCGGTAAAATAGCTTTTAGACATCAATTCAAACTCATTGATAATTTCTCGACAAAGCGGTTCGGCATCATCGCCATCAAATACCACCATGAAATCATCGCCACCAATGTGTCCAACAAACCCAGAAAAGCCAATACAACACTCACTGATCACATCAGCTAGCAGCTTTATCACCCCATCACCACTGGCATAACCATACAGGTCATTGAACTGCTTAAAGTGATTTAAATCGATGTATGCCAAGGTGAATTCTTGTTTATTTAATAGTCGCTGTTCTATAGCTTCGTTGATTGCGACATTGCCTGGTAACATAGTGAGTGGGTTTGCATGCTGCGCATTACGAATTTTTTCCTCGGTAATGTGTTTTAAAATCGCTCTAAGTGGTACCAAGCCAAAGTATTTTCCACCTTGCGTCACCACAATATGACGACGAATATCAAAGTCTTGCTCTGTAATTAACTGGCTCACTTCATCTAGCTGTGTTTGCTCGTCGACAATTAAAGGCTGTTTATCCATTAGAGAAGCCAGAGGCTTTTTAGCATATAAAGCATGACCATAAGGCGCAGCAAAAACTTCTGTTAATTGATCTCTATGAAGTAAACCCAAAGGCATTTGCTGTTCATCAACTACAGCGAGACTCACCAACTGCTTATCTTTTTCAAACACACGATGAACGTCTTGGCACAATACGCCATTTAATACCGCTGAAGCGTCATGCGTTAATTCCCCAATTGTTTTAACTAAACCTCGTTGCATCACATTTCCTTGTGTTTGGCTCGACTCCTTAAGAGTATTCGGGTAGGTATTCAATGGAGCATGTGCGGGTCGTGCAATTAGGAACCCTTGCGCATTCGTAATTCCCAACTGTGTTATCAGAGCTAATTCTTCAGCTCGCTCGATTCCCTCTGCAATCACAGATGTGCGCGTTACTTTAGCAAGCTCAATAATAGACTTTAAAAACTCACGCTTAACCAAACTTTGATCGCAATGATCGATAAAGTAACGATCGATCTTTACAAAGTCAGGCTGTAACTCTGACCACTGTTTTAACCCTGAGTAACCCGCTCCTAAGTCATCAATAGCAATGTTAAGGCCCAATTTGCGGTAATGGCCAATGGTTTTAAGTAACAAAAAGCCATCATCTACTTTATCTTGCTCTGTCACTTCAATCACGACTTGATTAGCCTGTAACCCAAACTGCTGAATAAGTTGTAAGGTTTCACCTCTGGGATGGTTTGGATCTAATAATGTGTTAGGACTAACATTTAGAAATAATTTACCCGATAAGTTCAATTCAGCAAATCGTTCAATCGCTTTTTCACGACATAATAATTCTAATTCAGAGAGCCTATTAAAACGCTGCGCTGCAGTAAATAAGACGTTTGGTGATTCTAACTCAGATCCTTCAGGACCTCGGCTTAATGCCTCAAAACCTAAGATAGTTTGCCGCGCAACATCGCAAATTGGTTGAAATAGGGGCTCAACTAAACGTTCGTCTAATATAGTTTGTAAACTCTGCGCATCAATTTTAAGCGCCTCTATGCGACAGATCTCCACTGCAGATCACCAAAACAGAAACAGTATTTGCTCAGTTTACAACCGCTGTATGACAATTTTATTGCGCTCGAATTCTGTTCTAGCCAATTAAACTTACAGGGTTTAAAATATGCTTTTAGAAACCAAATCACGTTTCAAGCCACAGATTTAATTATGACTTCACAAACTCGCGGTAATTTATTTATTCTTTCAGCGCCTTCTGGTGCTGGCAAATCAAGCCTGATCAAAGCACTGTTAGAAAAACATGCTGATATTAAAGTGTCTGTTTCTCACACCACACGTGACCCTCGCCCAGGTGAAAACAATGGCGAGCACTACCACTTTGTTAGTGTAAATGAATTCAAAGCCTTGATTGGTCAAGATGACTTTTTTGAGTGGGCACAAGTTTTCGAAAACTACTATGGTACTTCAAAGGCAGCGATAGAGTCTCAACTTGAGCTAGGCATTGATGTATTTTTAGATATTGATTGGCAAGGTGCACGTCAAGTTCGTAATTTAATGCCATCAGTAAA
>CAYZOE010000068.1:0-26197 GCA_964479805.1 uncultured Pseudoalteromonas sp.
TAAAAGTCGCTGATCCGTAATGCTCTGGCTTGAACTTCTGGGTCAGGCTCTATAGGTAAAGCAACCGCATAAGGGTCGCCTTCACTTTGTAATGAAGCTCGCTCTAAGGTTTGAATTTCATTATCTGAGCTATCTTCTTCACTTAATCTTCGTGTTTCGTATCTACCCACTGAACCACTTTCAGATTCAGCTTCTTCGTCACCGCTAATCACTTGCTGAGCCAAGTCAGCTTGTGCAGATGCCATTTTTTGAGTTGCATCAGCCGCTATTGCTCTATCAGCACCTGATGGCTCTGCCGGTGCAAGTGCTGCTGCGCGCACCGTCTGCATTTTGTCAATGGTGGCTTTAGGGTCATTGGGTACCTCAGCAACATCAATCATTACCTGACCTCCAACGGCATAATTATTACCGTCGGGCCCTCGCTGGTATTCATAAGTTGGAGAGCCAGCATATTGCCCACCGACACGAGCATGCGCCTGCTCATGCAAACGTACTTCTCTATCCCGAGCTTTTAACTCTTCAATTTGCTGCTGCTCAGCTTCTTGATCCTGCTGTTCTTGCTCTGAAGCTTCTTCTGAACCACCTTTGCTCTGTTGCTCTTGTTGTTCATCATCTTGAGCAATAACCTTATTTTGCTGTAACTGACCTGTACTGTCATAGATACCGCTATCATCGGTAAGATGAGAACGCGATTTCTCACCGTCGTTTAAGACTTTATTTTCGGTGTGAGTTGCATTGGTTGGGGCTGGTTTAGGTATTACTTCGCGCAGCTGATTATCGCGCCTAGCCGTTTCCGTATAGACGTTTGATGAGTTTACATTAATCGCTGGCTGCGGCGTTGCAATATTCATAACATTTTAAACTGATATGTCTATCAGAGTACCTAGCGCTTCATCTGCGGTGCGGATCGACTGAATGTTTGCTTTGGCGTTAAACTCTTCGACTTTAAGGTTAACCAAAGCTTCATCGATTTTTGCTGGCTGAGATACAGGTGCAGTCACTGCTTCGTCGGGGCTAGCCCCTTGCAACTGACGTTGTTGCGCAAGCTGAAATTCATCTTGCTCAGACGAAGTTGCACGATTTATCTCCGCTGTGGCACGTTCAATACCTTGACTGGCACGGTTGTAACCGTCTATACCATTATTAAGTACATCACCAATAGGCATAACAGGCACCTCTGCAAAAATCTAAAATATGTATAATTATTGCGCAAACTTAGTGCAAAATAAAGTTTTCAGTGGCAAAAAGCGGCAATTTTTTGCCGCTTTTTATTAAAGTACTGATTTTAGAAAATTTAAACTTTCGGTTCTGTGCGAAATAAAAGGGGCATGTGATGCTTTGGGTAACATTTCAGCCTGGAAGTTACCATTTAATGCTTCCATTTTAACAATACTTCGTCTTGGTACCAAAGAATCCAACTTACCAAATAAGCCATATATTGGCTGTTCAAGCGTGCTAAAAACTTCGCGATAATCATCATTTAAAAGAATATCGAGCCCAGAACTCAAAGCTTCTGGATTTGCTTCTGGGGCTCCTAATAACCAAGTTTTTAATTGTTTAATATCTTGCTTCGCGTGTTCTGATCCCATCGCTTGTATCGCTAAAAAGCGCTTTATTGTCTTGGCACTATTCTCGAGCAATTGCGCTTTAAAGCTTTCTAACACCTCCACCTTAATACCTGACCAATCATCTGATTCTGCAAAACAAGGTGTTGAAGCGATTAACACCACTTTATTTACTTTTTGTGGATAATATTTTGCAACATGAAGCGCAATCAACCCGCCTAGTGACCAACCAACCAAGGTTGTATTGTCAGCTAGTTGTTCAGCAATAAGCGCTGCAGCGGAGGAAAGAGAATAGGGTTTTTCAGGCATTTGCGCATGGCCAAAGCCCGGTAAATCCAAACTTTTCACCTGACCGTCAATAGCGCCTTGTAGTTCTTTTTCTAATAACTGCCAAACCTGTCGGTTCATACCCCAGCCATGAAGTAGCACAATCTCTTTTTGCATTATTTGTACTCTAAACCAAACTTAAGCGTATAATACTGATACCAAGGATGAACACAATGTCACTTTTAAGAAATTTAGCGGAAGCCTTATTTCCTTGTCGCTGTCATATGTGCCACAACCCAGTTTCAAGTAACGAGGGGATCTGCCAATTTTGTCTCTCAGACTTTCCTTTTATATCGTTAGAACAGCCGAACTTATTATTCCAGCCTGACATAGCACGCATGTTTAATTTGCCTTATTGCCATGGTTTATTGGCTTGTACTTGGTATCAAGATGCAATGAAACAATGGCTGAGTGAATTTAAATTTACCAAACAAAGTCATTATCAAACAGCTATCAATGCTGTTATTGCGACTCAACTTACTCACTTTGAAAGTACATCGACCTTCTCACCCGATGTATATATTATTTTACCGCTTCATAAAAACCGCTTAATAGACCGTGGATTTAATCAAGTTGCGCAAACCTGGTTGAACCATTTACCTCATACAAAAGTAAGTACCAATACATTGGTACGTACCAATCCCACAAAAGCGCAAAGTGGTTTAAACCTTAAACAACGCAAGCAAAATGTAAAGCACGCTTTTAAAGTAAAGCAAAATCTACAAGGAAAGAAAGTGGCGATCATCGATGATGTGATCACCACAGGGGCGACTATCAACGCTGCTGCAAAAGCATGTTTTACAGCAGGCGCTAAAGAGATATGGGCCTATGCCACGGCATTAACGCCCTTGCACAGCCAAAGTGTGACCAAAAAATAATGTATTCGTTAATAAGCGGCTACTGCCTTTCCAGAAACCTCTAAACAAAGGGTTATCGATCATCCCAACGACACTGCCCTGACCATAACGGTGACCTATCAATGCTGCCGTGTTTGCAATTTGAGTAACATTCTCTGTAGCAGCATATCCTGCCAATAAAGGTTTTGGTTGATATTGGCTAACCGTTAGAAATGGCTTGTCGGGCATCTCAAACAGCTGTGTACTGTTTTTAAATAACGGCAGCAATTCACGCTCATAACCAAAACTGAGTGGGTGTGTTAAATCAAGTCTTGACGCAAAAATGGCACCAGCAATACGCTGCTTACCAGACAGAATTTCTCTATCGCCATAGCTTAAGCCTGAAGTATCAAACTGCTCTGCCACTTGCTTAGGCGAAATCAATTGTGCGCTCAATAGTTGATTATCAACTAACCATTTTGCGCCGCCTTTGTGGCCCCAGATCACTCCGCCTTTACTCACCCACGCAGCAATTTTAGTTTTGGCTTTTTCTGACATACTACGGTAACTGCCATGGGCTAAGATAATGTGCGTGTATTTAGAAAGGTCTGGACGGTGCAATCTATCTTGTTCAATGAGAGTCGGCGCAATACCTAATTGTGTATCTAAATGATACCAAACTTCGCCCACTTCATACTGACTGCTTCCCGACCCTCCTACAAGTAAGACTTTTGGTGCTTTAATTGGCCTTAACTGACGAGATCCAAGATCAACGCCTTCGCTGGTTAAGCCGCTTTGAATTGCATGAATTTGTATGCCATAGTCAGTTTGTGCTCGTTGCATGATGGCTACAATGTCTGATTGCTTTTGCACACCTGAAGCGACAACAATACTGCCCGCTTTGAATGCTCGATTTCCCAGTGCCGTTTTTGCTTTAAAACCTTTAAGTGCAACACGTGCATCAACCCCTTGTTGTAAAAGTGCATTTAATAGCTTAGGCGCTGCGCTTGGCTGCCAATCAAATGCATAAGCATAACTCTCTTTTACTGAAGGAAAACTTTTATCTTTTGACTGCCAAGCTTGCTTTGATACATCTAGCCCCCAGCGACTAGATACTTGACCAAACTTTAAGTTGTAAGCATGTGGTAATGTCCAACCAGATACATCATAAAACGTATTATCTTGAAAGTTTGTTTGCTCAGAAAAAATGGCTTTAATTAAACGGAATTGAGCTTGTTTCAGTGGAATATACACATCACCCTGCATGAAGCTTTTATTAGAAGCTTTGATGGCTTTATTTAAGCCATACGCTTTAATTTGATGCTGTGACAGCACAGACATAAATTCATTGAAACGTTGTGGGTCTTCTCCTTTAGCGACGACATAGCCCATAAACTTCTCTTTATCAGCCAAAGTTTCAGCTTGATGGTAGAAGTTATTCTTGTAGTCAATTAATCGCTGCTTGTTTGCCATCGCGCCAGCAAAAGTAGACAAGCTGGTTGTAACTTGATTTTTAATGCTTTGTGCAAACGTCAACTGACCATTAATGGTCTCTTGGACATGGCCTCGACTACTTGCCTGTTCAAAGAGAATACCCACTGAGCCATTGATATCAGGGTATGTTGAGCCTTTTCCATAGTAAAAGTCATCAAAGCTTTCTTGTGTAAAATAAAGCTGATTTTGAACATCTAAAGCTTGCGCGTGAAAATCTGCAAGCGCTGTTGTTAACTGGGTATTTTTCTTAGGCGTAAGTGGATGAGTCCGCGTCGGGATCCCTGGCTGGAAGAAATACGTGCTGTTAGGTCCCATTTCATGAAAGTCAGTTAAAACATGTGGCTGCCATTTATGAAATGCGGCTATTCGAGCGCGCGATTCAGGATGTTGGAGTAACAGCCAGTCCCGGTTCAAGTCGAACATATAATGATTTGTTCGACCCGAAGGCCACTGCTCAACATGCTCTCTATGCTGCGGATCTGCTGATAAGGTTTGCCCTCTGTTACTATTTGCCCATTGGGCGAAACGTGCCAAACCATCGGGGTTTAAGGCTGGGTCTAATAACACCACAGAGTTATTTAGCAGTTGCTCTACTGCTTCCCCTTGTGCAGCGGCTAAATAATAAGCAACTAATAAAGCAGCATTACTGCCAGAGGCCTCGTTGCCATGCACGCTATACCCCATCCAAATGAAAGCAGGTAAATTTTTCGCAGGCTGCTTTGCAAACACTTGAGCACGATGTTGCTCACGAAGCTGCTCTAACTGAGCAATATTCTCTGATTTACTAAACTTTAGTAGCAGTAGCGGTCGCTGTTCATGACTAAAACCTATGGTTTCAATACTCACTCTAGGACTTTTTTCAGCTAACACTCGCATATAATGAACCAATTGGTCGTGACGAACATGCCACTGACCAACTTGATAACCTAATACCTCTTCAGGCTTTGGAATAGCAGGATCAAACTTAACATTCTGTTGGAAATAATAGGAAACCGGTTTTGCTATTACACTACTTGAGAATACATAAGTGCAGCAAAATAATGTGAGTGCGAGGAGCGTGCGCATACTAAAACCCTTTGCTTAAAATTTTAGCAAATAAGCTAACAAGCAAAATCAGATAAGCCAAATTTTTACGTTCAACACTGGCGACAATGCCACCAGCGGAGTATCATAGCCATTAACCGAGTAATTTAGTCAAGTATAGTTCGATTATGATCACAATATCTGAAACTGCACAAAGTCACTTTGCCAAGCTATTGGCTGATCAAACTGAAGGCACAAACATTCGTGTTTTCGTTGTAAACCCTGGTACTTCTCAAGCTGAATGTGGTGTGTCTTACTGTCCACCTGATGCTGTTGAAGAAACTGATATTCGCCTACCATTTAATGGTTTCGATGCTGTTGTTGATGAAGAAAGCGCGCCATTTTTGGATGAAGCTGAAATAGACTTCGTAACTGACAAAATGGGCACTCAGTTAACCCTTAAAGCGCCTAATGCGAAAGCTAAGCGTCTTAAAGATGATGCTTCTTTAGCCGAGCGAGTTGAGCATATGCTAACGACTGAGGTAAACCCACAACTTGCCAATCATGGCGGCCAAGTAAGCCTAGTTGAAATTACAGCTGAAGGTATCGCTGTGGTGCAATTTGGTGGTGGCTGTAATGGTTGTTCAATGATCGATGTAACGTTAAAAGAAGGCATCGAGAAAGAGATGGTTGCTAAGTTCGAAGAGATCACTGGGGTACGTGATATCACAGAGCACCAAGCTGGTGAGCACTCTTACTACTAATTATGTTGAAGCCCATTATTTACCGTCTAGGGCAACAACCTAAACTCAGCCTCAAACGCTTTTTTATCGGTTTGGGGCTGTTTGCTGTCGCAGTTGCTTTTATTGCTTGGGGTTATTATCACCAACCCTGGGTGCAAATAATTGGTCTAATATTTCTCGCGCCAGCAATTTTCTTTGCGGGTTGGGGTTATTTAGGTATCTTTGCTAACCGCTTCTCACAAGTTATTGCAACAATAAACCCTGCCGTTGAATTTGACGATAACGATAAGCCAAAGTAACGCCTCTCAATAACATAAAGCAACTCATGGCAAACCACAGACCGTGGTTCTCATACTCTAATGTTAGCCAAATAGGCGCCATAAACCCAAAAATAGCAGAAAAGAACATACTATTGCGCATATCTTGAGCCCGAGTTAAACCGACAAAAATCCCATCGAATATAAAGCACCACATTGCCAATAGCGGTAAAAGAATAAGCCAGAATAGATAAGTTGTTGAGGCACTGATAACCTCTGGAATATTTGTTAAAAGCTTGACGATACTTAAACCAAACACAGCAAAGATTAAGCTATAGAGCAACGCGAATACAGCCCCCCAAAACAAACTTAAGTTGACCCAAATTTTCACTTTTGCTTCTGAGCCCTCCCCCTTTGCCTGACCTACTTTTGCTTCTGCAGCATACGCAATACCATCTAAAGCAAAACTCACCAACATTAAAAAGTTTAATAAAACGGCATTGACTGCCAGTGTCGTTTCGCCCAATCGTGCGCCATAAAAAGTCATAAAACTAAAGCAGAGCTGCAATAACAGTGAGCGAATAAAAATATCTCGATTTAGTGATAACAATGACAAAAACTGCGCTTTGTTTGGCAGTAACCAACGCCAATTAACTTGGTGCTGTGCCAGTTGCTTTTTAATTAATACGACTGCGACTAGCAGTGCGGTGTAATCAGCAATCACCGATGCCCAAGCAGCGCCTGCCACTTGCCAACCAAAACCAATCACAAACAGTACATCTAAAATAATGTTAGTGATATTTGTAAATAGCAGTAAGTAGAATGGTCCTTTTCCGTATTGCATCCCCAGCATAAGACCCAATAGTACCAAGTTCGTCATCGCGGCTGGTGCACTAAATATTCGAATCTCAAAGTAGCTTTTCGCCTGGGTAAACACATCCGGAGAAGCATTGGATAGGGCTTTTATGCCATCCAATAACCAAGGAGATAATAAGATTAATGAAATTGAAAAAGCCCAGGCAATCAGTAAACTCGCTAATAACTGCTGTTGTAATATAGGCCAGTTTTTAGCCCCATAAGACTGCGCAAGCACGCCAGTGGCGCTCATCCTTAGAAAGCTTGCAAGCCAAAATAGCAATGAAATACTGCCCGACCCTAATGCGATACCAGCCAGAAAATGAGCTTCTGAAAGGTGGCCGATCACCGCCGTATCAACTAACCCTAACAATGGCACAGATATATTTGATAAAATCATCGGACCCGCTAGCAATAGCAGACTTATATGGTACGTTTTATGATTTTTAAATATCTCTTTCATTGCTTTGTTTTCGCTTTGTTATTGTTTTCAAACCCATCACTATCAGCGGTGATCTTACAGTATCACCACGTCAGCGAGAAGCTACCAGCGGTGACATCTGTGAGTGAAGAAACGTTTAAAACCCACTTAACCTATCTTAAAGACAATAACTTTAATGTTATTCACTTGGATAAGTTACTCCAGCATACACAACAAGGTAAGGCACTGCCTGCAAAAACTGTCGCCATCACTTTTGATGATGGTTACGACAATAACATTGAGCAAGCGGCTCCCATTCTTGAAACATTTGGCTACCCGTATACCATTTTTGTAAACCCTCAGCTTATCGATGAAAATAAATCGTATGTGATGACTTGGGAAGAGCTCAGAGCTTTAGCAAAACGCGGTGCATTAATTGCCAATCACAGCGCTAAGCATGATTACCTTCATTTAAAACAAGACGGAGAAACCCAAGCGCAGTGGTTAAAACGCGTCCGTGAAGATATCCTTTTCTCTGAAAAGCGAATCAAAGAAGAAGTGGGGCATAATGTTAAGTTACTCGCCTACCCCTATGGTGAATTCAATAGATCACTACAGAACCTTGTGAAAGAACTCGGTTTTATTGGGATCGGACAGCACTCTGGTGCTGTGTCAAAATTTACTGACTATACACGTGTACCTCGTTACCCAGCATCTGGTTTTTACAGTCAATTAGATACTTTGAAAATCAAATTGCACTCTCTGCCATTTGCAATCTCGGAGCTTGATTACACTGACTCTGTGACAACTAACCCTACACCCACTATTGAGATAGAGTTTGCCAGCAAAGATTTTTATCAATCTCAGTTTGCATGTTTTGTGTCAGGGGTTGGTCGAGCTGATATTGCTTGGAAGAATGAGAAAAGAGTATCGGTTACTTCACCTGAAAACATTAAAAAAGGCCGTACGCGTTATAATTGTACAGCCCCTTCCATTAAACACTCTGGTCAGTTTTACTGGTTTTCACAACCTTGGGTGTCACAAACTAGCGACTAGTAGATTTTAGTAAATGCGTTGCCACTCCTTGCAGTGGTAGCACCTTTTGGGCAGCATTCATATCAACAGCAGCTTTCGGCATCCCCCAAACAACACTGGTTTGCTCATCTTGTGCTGCTGTTTTTGCACCCGCCTCTAACAATCCCAGCAGACCTCTTGCGCCATCGCTGCCCATACCTGTGAGCAGCACAGCTGATACATTTTTAGCAAAAGGCTTTAAGGAATCAAACAACACATCAACTGCCGGCTTATGCCTGTTGACGAGTGCTCCATCGTCTAAAGTACAGACCTTATTCACCCCTTTGTTGACCACTTTTAAATGTTTATCACCTGGGGCAATATAAACTCTACCAAACTCAAGAATATCGCCCTCTTCAGCCTCTTTTACATGCATTGCACAGGTCTTATTCATTCTCATTGCAAACGACGTACTAAATACAGGAGGAATATGCTGGGTAATGACAATAGGTGGTGCATCTTTTGGCATCTGAACCAAAACCTCTTTGATTGCCTCAGTGCCCCCTGTTGAAGCTCCAATAGCAATAATCGAATTTTGCTCAAAAGGTTGCCCTGAAGATAATTGCGCTTTATAAGTAGCTGCCTCCAAACTGCGATATGGCCGTAAGCGGGCAGTCGCAGCTGTGCGGACTTTTTCTTGCACTGTTTCTGCATAGTGTTGCAGCTGTTCAGCTACATTGACTTTGGGTTTGGCAATAAAGTCAACGGCGCCAATCTCAAGTGCCTCTAAGGTAATAGGAGAGCCTTGTTGTGTTAAAGTAGAAATCATCACAACAGGCATAGGACGAAGTCGCATCAAGTTTCTTAAAAAGCTAATGCCGTCCATTTTTGGCATTTCAATATCTAGCGTAATCACATCTGGATTAAGCGACTTTATCATCTCCCTCGCTTGGTAAGGGTCTTCAGCACTACCTACCACTTCAAGATCATTAGCCTGTTGGATCACCTCTGTCAGTATCCCTCGAATTAAAGGCGAGTCATCAACAATTAAAACTTTTATCATGCCAACTCCTAAAACAGCTCAATATCTGTCTGTGCATCTTGCGATTCAATATCATGTAAATAACGCACTTCTCGTCTTTCAATCGTGTCGTTATGCATTTCTCTTAATTTCTTAACTTGCGCACGACCTGATTGTGGATGAAATACCACTTTGCGTGGCCATGGACCACCGACATCATGAGAAACCAGCTCGAGTCCTTCCTCTTGTATGTAAGCATTTGCGAAACGAATATTGCCAACACCAATATCTGTCATAGAGCGAATTATCTTACCACCACCAAACAGCTTAACTTTCAGATTTGATTTTGATGCGCCGTTCTTGAGCACTTCATTGATTAGGTATTCCATTGCCCAGTTTCCGTAACGGCAAGTTAAATCATCGGCATGAATTTCTTTAATCCCCTTTGCTGCTGGCAGCATAAAGTGGTTCATCCCACCTACGCCCAATTTATCATCATATACACAAGCTGCAATACATGACCCTAGTACGGTTGAGATCAGCTCATCATTTTTAGAGACATAAAACTCGCCAGGTAATACCTTAGCTATCACACAATCTCGGCCTGAATCCCAAAATCGTTTAACGTGTTCAAAGCCTCTGATAACCGGCTTAAATCGATTATCCATACTATACCTTTTGATACATAGTGCGGCCTAAGTTCTTAAATTCATGGTGTTCTTTACCCATGGTTTCTGAGTGGCCAATAAATAAATGCCCATCTTCACCTAGCATTTGGTGGTAGCCTCTAAACAACTTATCTTTTGTTTCCTTGTCAAAATAAATTAGTACATTGCGGCAAAAAATCACATCAAAAGGCCCTTTCATTGGCCACTTTTCAAGTAGATTTAACCTTTTAAAGAAGATTAATGACTGTAAGTTTGGCTTGACCTTATATGCTTGATTATCTGAGCTTTTCAAAAACCACTTTTTCAACATGTCATTATCAAGCCCGGTCACATTGCCAGAATCATAAACACCACTTTGCGCCTTTGCGAGTACATTGGAATCTAAGTCTGTTGCTAGAATTTTCACATCCCAATCAGACGGGAAACGATTTGCGATTGTCATGGCGATACTGTAAGGCTCTTCCCCTGTAGAACAGCCTGCCGACCAAATACGTATTCTCTTCGAGAATTTATTTTCTTCTAGTAGTTTAGGAATAACCGTATTTGATAAGTATTCAAAATGATGATTTTCTCGAAAAAATGAAGTGAGGTTTGTCGTGATAGCGTTGATGAATTGACTGAACTCTTGTTCTTCATTCTCTTCTAAGAAACTTAAATATGAAGAAAATGAATCCAACTGATTTGCCCTAATACGCCTCGCCAGTCTTGAATAGACCATTTCCCTTTTATGAGGACCAAGAACAATACCACATGCTTTATAGACTTTTTGTGCAATGGTCTGAAAATCCTGATCAGATAGTGCAAATTCTCTCATTATTTATCCTATAAACAGGCAACACAGAAACGAGTGGCACAATAAGAAAGGTGTATTTAAGATTTAAAGGTACTCACAATAAGCACCTTCTTCATATCTAATTAAAACTCTTCCCATTCATCAGAACTATCTGCGAATTGATTAGCAGTCGCTACAGGATTCACAGTAGACTTCACTGGTGACTGGATCTCTGACTTAGTTTCTTGAACAGCCGAAGGCGTCGGAGCTGATCTTTCTGGAGCTATACTTGGCTTAGCCTCTGAAAGCATCATCGATACTGAAATCGAGTCATCGATTGTAAAGAAGTTAAGCAAACGACGCATATCATTAGCTTGCTCTGACATTGACTCGCCTGCAGCAGAAGCTTCTTCCACTAATGCCGCATTTTGTTGCGTCATTTCGTCCATTTGTGTCACAGCTTTATTTACCTGCTCAATTCCAGAACTTTGTTCAGCAGAAGCCTCAGCAATATCTGAAATCATGTCGGTAACACGTTTCACTGATGCGACAATATCTTTCAACGTTTCACCTGACTCATTCACGAGTAGTGTTCCGTCTTCAACTTTACTTACACTGTCGCGGATCAAGTCTTTGATTTCTTTCGCAGCACCTGCAGAACGCTGTGCCAGATTTCTAACCTCACCAGCTACAACTGCGAAACCTCGCCCTTGTTCACCAGCTCTAGCCGCTTCTACAGCCGCATTCAGTGCAAGTAGATTGGTTTGGAAAGCAATTTCATCGATCACCCCGATGATATCAGCAATCTTCTTACTTGATTCATTTATCCCCGACATACTCTGTACTGCACGGTTCACAACTTCGCCACCTTGCATAGCCTTAGAACTTGTTTCTTCAGCAAGTTCATTGGCAACTTTTGCATTATCTGCGTTCTGACGAACAGTACTTGTCATTTGCTCCATACTTGAGGCTGTTTCTTCAAGCGAAGATGCCTGTTCTTCTGTACGTTGACTGAGGTCAGCATTGCCTTGTGAGATTTCTTCAGCCCCACTAGCCACAAGAGTCGCGGAAGAACTAATACGATTAATGACCTCAGTTAATTTATCAGCCGTAACATTCGCATCGCGTTTTAACTTATCAAATGAGCCGTGATATTCCTGTGTAATTCTTTGTGTTAAATCACCATTCGCCAACGCATCAAGCATTTGTGCAGTGTCTGTTACTGCATCATCAACAATACTGACAAGTTGATTAAGTCCCTGTGATAATCTGAGATAGAACCCTTCCTTACCCGACTCATCAATTCTCTGAGTCAAGTTACCTTCTGAGGCCGCACTAACAAGATCTGCAACCTCTTTTTCTATGACAACTTCACTTGTTCTGTCACCCCATTCTACTATAGTGCCAATTCTTTCATTTTCATCGTTGAAAACAGGGTTCGCAACCAAAGAAAAAGTCCTTCCACCTACAACGATTTCTGTTTTATATGTAGAACTTAGCTTTTCTAGCATTGCCCTTTGGTGAGCAGGGTTCTTGTGGAAAATATCTATGTTTGCGCCCAATAACTTGGATGAATCAAAGTTAGGCAAATCCTTCTTCAAGTCACTTTCTGCATTGCGCATCATACTTAGAACAGCATCATTTAAATACACAATGTTAAATTCAGCATCTGCAATCATTGCATTTGTAGTGACGTTATCGAGTGCACTCTTTACACGGGCGTTTTCATTCGCAAGCTTCGTTGCAGCTTCTTCAGCCGCTAGTCTTTGAGTTTTATCATCCCATTCGACGACAGTACCGACTTTTTCACCTTGGCCATCATAAACAGGGGTAGCTATTAGTCCAAAAGTAAACCCAGCAACATTAATATCTGTTTTATAGGTATCAGTTAAGGCACTTAACAACTGTCTTTGATGCGCTGGGTTTGCATGGAAAACATCAATGTTTTCACCAATCAAATTACTTGCGTCAAAGTTAGGTAAAGCTGTACGTAACTGCTCTTGATTATTACTCAACATTTCAAGCACTGAGTGGTTAGCAAAAACAATATTTAGATCTGTGTCAGCCAACATTACATTTGCTTGGCAAACATCTAATGCACTGGTAATCCTGGCATTGTGTGCTGTAGAAATCTGTTTTTCTTTCTCGAAAGCAATTTGTTCAGTGAGGTCTTTCCATTCAACAAGTGTTGCTATACGCTGTTGCTGGTCATCAAATACGGGGGTGGCTATGAGATCGAATGTTAAACCTGCTACTGTAATTTGTGTTTTATAAACCGTCTTTAAGCTGACTAGCAAGCCCCTTTGATGACTTGGATTTTTATGGAAAACATCAATATTCTGACCAACTAAAGAAGCGACATTGAAGTTTGGTAGATCTCTTTGTAATTTTTGTTCATTCGCAGAGAGCATTTCGGTTACTGAATCATTCAAGTAACTTATGTTTAAGTCAGCGTCGGCAATCATAATATTGGCCTGACATACTTGTAGTGCGCTTATCATGCTTTCTACAAGTTGCCCATCATCCGCCTGTCCTGCTTCTGTATCATCTACAACCAGTAAAGTTCGTAATTGAGGGTAAGCTTCTAAGTTTAATCGTTGCGCAGCTTCTTCATCTTTAAACTTTAATAAACTTATTGCACTGTCAACCGTTTCTAATTGTGCCGCATAAGTGCTGAAACTTTGCTTTAAGTAAAAAATAACAGCTAAGGTGATAACGAAAGGCAAGGCTAACCCAACCACATTTTCACCACTTAAAGGTACGCCTAAAATTTGCAGTGCAATTGCGATTGATGCCACAATAGCTGCAGCTGCTATCAGTAGCTTACTGGTTATTTCACTTTGAACGTTTCTACCACTCATTTTGACCCTACCCGTGCTTATGTTTATTCTAAGTTTAAAACGCTTTCCAAATTAAGAAGAACGACCATTTTTTCTCCAACATTAACCAATCCATGGACAAACTCGGCGTTATCTGAATCTTGAAAATCAGGGACGTCTTTAGCCTGTTCTTCAGAAATGCTATATACATCTGAGACAGCATCAACCACGATACCCATTACCTTTTGTTGCCCATTAATTTCAACTGCAACAACAATGACAACAGTAAGTGGACCATACTCATTATCTGCGATGCCAAATCGCAGTCTCAAGTCGATAATAGGTACAATTGTGCCACGGAGGTTAATAGCACCTTTTACAAAACTCGGTGAATTAGGGATTGCTGTGACATCCTCCCATCCACGGATCTCTTGCACAGCCAGAATATTCATTCCGTACTCTTCACCTGCCATCATAAATGTCAGGTATTGATTCTCATCATGCTGACCTTCTAAAATCAATTGCTGATTGTGTTCTGACATTTAAGCTGCCCCCCCGACTGCGTTTTGTTCGACAATTAAGTCTTGGGAACCTGGCCTTTTTAAACCACTTAATTTAATTAGACCACTGATATCGATAATCAAAGACACTCTGCCATCACCTAAGATTGTTGCACCAGAGATACCATCAACTTTTTGGTAATTCGCTTCAAGGCTCTTAATAACTACCTGCTGTTGAGCAAGTAAATCGTCAACCAATAAGCCAACTTTGTGGTTATCACTTTCAACAACAACCAATAATGTTTTATCTAGCTCTTCGATAGCACCGCCATGATTAAAAATATCGTATAAACGAAGTATGGGAATATATTCATCTCTCAGTCTTAATACATCAAGGTCTTTGCCAACTCGGCTGACTTTACTGATATCTATCTGTAGTGATTCAACAATTGAAATGAGGGGGATAATATAAGTATGCTGCGCAACTTTAACTAATTGACCATCCAAGATTGCCAAAGTAAGCGGTAGACGAATTGTAAAAGTTGATCCGACACCTGGAGCTGAGGCCACTTCAACCGATCCATTTAAAGCCTGAATATTTCTTCTAACAACATCCATGCCTACGCCTCGGCCGGATATATCACTAACCTCATCAGCCGTAGAAAAACCAGGCATAAAGATAAGCTCGTTTATTTCATCAGACGAGAGTTCATCCGTATCTTGAATCAGACCGTTGGCGATGGCTTTATCTCTTATTTTTTCTGTATTTAAACCTTGCCCATCATCCATTATCTCAATGACAATGTTACCGCCTTGGTGGAACGCATTTAACGTAACCGTACCTACAGGATCTTTACCTGAGGCAACGCGCTGTTCAGGTGTTTCTAACCCATGATCTAAAGAGTTTCTTACAAGGTGAACCATTGGATCGGAGATCTTCTCCATAACAGTTTTATCAAGCTCAGTTTGTTCACCCAATAATTTCAGTTCAACTTGTTTGTTAAGCTTTTGCGATGTATCTCTTACTAGCCTTGGAAATCGGCTAAACACGAAACTAATCGGCAGCATGCGGATCCGCATGACATTTTCTTGTAAATCTCTAGTATTATGAGCAAGTTGGGCTAACCCTTCTTGTAATGCCGTAATTGTTGACTCAGTAATCTCTTGCTCACCAATTTGACTCAACATCGCTTGTGTTATCACAAGCTCACCCACCATATTAATCAACGAATCAACTTTATCTATACCTACACGGATAGAAGTTACTGACGAATCAGAGGACTTTTTAGGTTCCGCTTTTTTCACCGCCGATGTATTTATTGTGATTGGTGCCGAAGCTTGTGTTTCAGATACAGGGCGTTCTGCTTGAATTTCATTTGTTGCTAATACTGGTGTTTGGTGAGTATTGTTTTCATCATCTGATAAATCAGATTCAAACAACCCACCACACAGTACAATGTCTATATCAGCATCATCTTCAACCCACTCAAATATTTCCGAAATAGCTGACTCGGGCTTAGTCGTTGTTAAGAAAAAGCGCCATGCTAAAAAGCACTCTTCTGAATGCAATGAATCTATGTCAGGTAATGCATCATAAAATGCTTGAGTTTCTAACTCACCAAGCTCGGCAAGTTCTGAAATCATATATAGGGGCTCATTACCCGTTTTAAATAAATGAGGGTGGGGTTTAAAGTCAATTTGGTAAGTGTTTTCGCTTTTTGTTTCTTCGATATCTGAGTTGCACGAGTTAGTGTCTTCAGAAAAACCCAAGATAACTTCAAAGCGTTTCCTAATTTCATCGGCTTCGGTTAGGTCTGGCTCTTGCTCTGACTGTAACGCTGCCAGCATACCTCTTAAACAATCAACTGATTTTAGTAAAAGGTTTACATGTTCTGCTGTTAATGCGCGTTGACCATCCCTAATCTGATCTAACAATGTTTCTAGTACATGAGTGAAATCAGACACAGAAGTAAAACCGAAAGTGCCACTTCCCCCTTTTATAGAGTGCGCAGCACGAAAAATAGTATTGATAGTTTCCATGTCTTCATTGCCGGGATCTAAGTTTAAGAGCTCAGCTTCCATTGCATCTAGCCCTTCGAGGCTCTCTTCAAAAAAGACCTCGAAAAACTGACTTAAATCAATACTCATAATACAATCCTAGCTCAACGAATTACTTTCTTAAGAACAGCTAGTAACTGATCTGGATTAAAAGGTTTAACAATCCACCCTGTCGCACCTGCGGCTTTACCTTCCGTTTTTTTATCTAAGCCTGATTCAGTAGTAAGCATTAATAATGGTGTGAACTTATAGCTAGGCAATGTTCTTAGCTCTTTAATAAGTGTAATCCCATCCATTACAGGCATGTTGACATCTGAAATCACAGCATCAAAGCTTTGCTGCTTAGCAATACCTAAAGCCTCACTGCCATCCTTTGCTTCTACTACTTCAAAACCCGCTTTCTTTAAAGTAAAACCAACCATTTGTCGCATAGATGCTGAATCATCCACTGCCAAAATTTTTTTCATAATGACCTCTTAATTCACGCCGATAAGGCGAGTAATTCTGTTAAACCAAGCTCATCAACCGCTTTGTTAAGCGCCTGACTTTCACCATGCCAACGAATTCCATTGTTAATTTCAAGAAGATGCTTTTGCAAAGCACATAAAACTTGTATTGATGCTGTGTCTACACGTGTCACATCTGACACATCAATACCAACATCGTGCTCAGCATGAAGCACTTGTAATACCTGTTGATGAAACTCTTCAACATGACCTATTGTGAGTTCTGAAGGAAGTTTTAACATGCGCGATGCGCTCTCCTTGTGTAATTTTTTATATTTTTAGCTTAGACACAGTTAGCAGAAATGCCATAAAAGTTATTAACTAAAAGCTAAAAATAATTAGGGTGTTAGCTCGATTTATGAATAAATCATAAAGCCCACCCAGTTTATCCAAGCTCTCTAATGCACGATAGCATTAAAATCTTTTATTACTTGCGCTGTATCAATTAATGGTACTTCATTTGCTGCAAATTTAGCTTTAAAAATACCACTTAAATTTCCTTGTGGGTTAATCAGTGCAACTGAGGCACTATGGTCCACATAGTATTCTTTTTCCTTACTATTATTAATTGCATATATCAAACCGATGTTTCTGACAAAAGGAAATAGATTTGCATGCTCTGCAGATATCGCCTTAAAGTCAGGATTAAAATAATCTAAATACGCCTTACGCTGTTGCTGAGTATCTCTATTAGGATCGACCGAAACAAACCAAACTTTAACATTATGTTGCTGAACTAATTCAGCATGCAACTCAGTAAGTTTTGCCAGTGTCATTGGACAAATATCAGGACAACTTGTATAACCCAAAAATATCAATGTCCATTGCTCAAGTAAGTCTCGCTTTGTGACTGTATTGCCATCCTGATCTTGCAAATTAAAATCTTGGATTTCTTTTGCTTGTTTGTAATGAATAGCATGTTCTGAAACAGGCTCATTTTTATCGCATCCAAACAACAATAAAGCTAACAAAAACAATATGTAGCGCATCAAAGGATCCATCTATCAATAAATAGCGATATAAAGAGTAGCAGCAAATAAGTAATTGAAAAATGAAAAAGTGCCATCGCAGCTTCATCTGAACGTTTTATATACAGAACGATGCTCTTATATAAGAAAACACTGTTAAGTGTAAGCACACAAAGCAAATATATGTTGCCTGACATAGCAACTAAATAAGGAAATAAACAAACAACACATAAAAGTATTGAATAAATCACAATGAAGAATCGAGTAAATTCACTGCCATGTGTCACAGGTAACATAGGTATATCGGCTCGTTTGTAGTCATTCCTTCTTGCTATTGCCAAGGCCCAAAAATGTGGAGGCGTCCAAATAAAAATAATCATGACTAACAACCAAGCTTGTACATTTAGTTGACCAGTCTCGCTGATCCAGCCCAATAAAGGTGGCATAGCACCTGCCAAACCGCCAATTACGATATTTTGTGGCGTCGCTCTTTTTAAAAACATAGTGTACACCACCGCATAACCTACTAATGCGCCAAGCGTCATAGCGAGTGTTAGGGTATTGCTCCAAAAAAATAGTGCCCCCGCCCCTATGAAACCAATAAGTGCAGCAAATCCAAGTGCTTGTTTCACACTAAGCTGAGTTTGCGCTAACGGCCTGTGTCGTGTTCTTGCCATTTTTTTATCTATCTCACGATCTACTACATGATTTATCGCAGCGGCAGATGCTGATAATAGTCCTATGCCTATTAAGCTCATACCTTGCTCAAAAAGCGTTCTGTTCATATCTGGAGCAAGCATTAATCCAACCCAAGCGGTAATGACTAGCATCACGACCACTTTTAACTTACAAATACCTAAGTAAGCAGAAAAATTAAATGAATGAAACAGTGCTTCGGGCTTTAAAGTAACACTTTTCATATTGCCTCCTTGGTACTTTTATAAGTGAGTAGAAACCACAAAAATAAGCTAACAATCAGTAAACATGCAGCCATTAAGTTATGAAAGAGCGTAATTAATATTGGAAATTGCAGTTGCACGATCAATGCCCCTAAAAATAGCTGAAGGACTAAGCCTGCAATGAGTAAATTTGCAGTATTCTTTAAGAGTTTTTCTTTACTGTTAGCCAACACATACCATGCCCATAAACCTAGTGTAAGTACAGTGATAACAGCCCATACTCGGTGAACCATATGTATGGATAGCCTAGTTTCAAATGGCAATACGCCATATTCATAGTTCAACTCACCAATAGGAAGATGGAATAAACTTTCAACAGAAAATAAGTGAATATTCTCACAAATAGGCAATCCAACGCAGTGTGGTGCCGCATAATTAGCAGCGACCCAACCGCCTAACGCGATTTGTAAAACTAAGACTATCAAGCTAATTTCTGAAAGCCTATTGGGGATCCTCGTGGGAGAAACTAGAAAACGTTTTTCTGGTGTAAATAAATAAAAACAATGCATTGAAAGAAGTGCCAGAATAGTAAAACCACCGAGTAAATGGCCCATCACTATAAACGGCTGAAGATTCATTGTTACTGTCAGCATACCCAACTTACCTTGCAGTAAAATCAACACAAACAAAGCAACAGTCAATTTTTTAGGCACTTTTTCAACACGCTTTCTGAGCGTAAAATACAATAAACCGATTACCAATAAGCCTAACGAAGAAGCAAAATAGCGGTGGATCATTTCAATCCAAGCTTTAAAAGGTTCAACTGTACTGCCTGGAAACGCATTAGCAGCAGCTTGTAACTCATCAGCAGAGTTAGGCACCGTTAAAAAACCATAACACCCCGGCCAATCTGGACATCCTAAACCTGCATTACTCAACCGAGTATAGGCCCCCAAAGCAACGACACAAAAAGTCATAAATGTACTGATTACAGTGAGGTAAATATATTTTTTATTCATTTTTCCTCCTAGCTGCTGCGCGCATAATTGAGTAACTTTTTCAGATCCGATAATAACCCTTTATGTAACACTCTACTTTTTTGCTCGCTTTCTTCGTACGGATAAGCAAGCACAACTAAACCATGATGATCAACAAGATAAATCCAACCAGCTTGCAGCTCAGGTAATGCAGGATACTGAGTAATTTCATTATTTTGTATCTCACCAAAAATCACTAGACTCACTTTGCCTTGTTTTTTTCCAAGGGCTTGATATACATTTTGCAATCGTTGATTTTGTTGAGTACAGATCAACCCACAATCAACCGGTGCAGATAGTGCAATACTCCAAAGAGTATTATCATTCACCTGCCAATTAGGTACTTGTATATCATTACTGAGCAGACGTCCTTTATTCGTTGTGTTATCTGGTAGCCAATTTGTCTGAATTGCCGTATACGCTAAAATAAATGGCGTAATGCAGCAGAACACAAACACCCATATAGGTTTAAACTTCATTTGGCACCTCTGCTCTTGTTGCTTTGAATGCGATGAAAGCCGCAGCCATTGCAATTAAAAACCACTGCAAAGCATAGGCATGATGTTTTTCAGGACTCATTACTACGGGTTGATAGTGAGGTTCAGCAATCACTGCTGAGTCAGGTAATTGATAAAAAATAGCAGGGTAAATATCTTCCCCCGTTAAATTTGATAAGTACAAGTGATCAATAAATTGTAATCGCTTCGAATGAACTTCAAGCGCTGACTTTGCCAAAGTAAAGTGCTCTAAATGACGGCTTTTTATAACTAAATTCAAGTTTTGAATTTCGTCAAAAGAAATTATCTCAGGTTGCCCTCGACCTTGAATCGGTATAAACCCTAAATTAACCAATAGATTTTTTTCTAAACCAGCTACTTTAAAAAGGGAAATAACATCAACACCAACATGACCATTTACAATTTTATTATCTAAAAACCATGTGTATTTTTGCTCTAATCGACCCATTAAAGAAACAGTTTGCCCGTGCATTCCTTCAATAGACTGGTTTTGCAACGCTTGGATAAACTCAAACGACGTAAGTTCACTTTGACTAAACTCATCAAGTTGAAGTTGCTTTTCTTTTGCTCTAGAAAACTGCCAGTAAGACAAACCTAGGCACGTTGTTACAACCGTTATGCATACTAGCCAAATGATTATTGCTTGCCATGGCAGCGCTTTGATTAAAGCCATATAAGTCCCTCATTTTGCACCTATAAAACGTAAACGAAAACAAATAAACACACCCATACAACATCGACAAAATGCCAATACCAAGCTGCGGCTTGAAAGGCGAAATGTTTGTCTTCGGTAAAATGTCCTTTTGCAACTCTGATTAATATAATCGTCAATAAAATTGCGCCTATGGTGACATGCATACCATGAAAGCCCGTTAACAAATAAAAGGTATTACCATAAATGCCTGACTGAAGCGTCAAATTGAGCGCTTCATATGCATGGACATACTCTTGGGCTTGAAGTACAAGGAATATAAAACCAAGTATCACTGTAATAAGTAGGAAAATGATGAGCGATTTACGTTTATTTGACTCTATGGCTTTGTGCGCGAAATGTAAGGTAATAGAAGAGGTGAGCAGAATAACAGTATTAATAAGTGGTAAACCATACCATGGCATACTCTGAGTTACATCACCAGCGGGTGTAGTAACAAGTGGCCAAATCGCTTCAAAATTAGGCCACAAAACTTCATTCGTCATCTGGTTATTACTGGCTCCTCCTAACCAAGGCACAGAAAACACCCTTGCATAAAGAAGAACACCAAAAAATGCAAAAAAGAACATCACCTCAGAAAAAATAAACCAACTCATACCTTGCTTGAATGAACGGTCCATTTGCGCTGAATACAAGCCTTTATCTGACTCCTGTATAACATGCTTAAACCATCCAAAAAGCATATAAAGTAGTATCAATACACCTAAACCTAGTATAATAACGCCACTTGAATCTTCACTACCTAACTGCATAACAGTCAGACCCGCTCCCACAGCAATGAAGAACATAGCCACAGCACCTATAATTGGCCAAGGACTTTGGGCGGGCACATAATAACTTTGAGATTGCATAATTCCTCCTAGCCTTTGTAAGGCTCGGTTGTCGCGTCATCACGTACTAACGCGACATCGCTGATATCAAAAATTGCATAAGATAAGGTTAACTCTTGAACTTCTTGCGGTAATTCTGTGTCGACATAAAATACGAGTTTGAACTCAACTTCTTGATTAGGTTCGAATGGCTGTCTATCAAAGCAAAAACAAGCTACTTTATGTAAGTATTTGGCTGCTTTTCCTGGCGAAACAGACGGTATTGCCTGCATCACTCTTTGATATTCACTCAAGTTCTTAGCGATAAATACAAGCTCTGACATCTCACCTGGCTTTACTGCGACTGAAAACTGTTTTGCTTTTACACTAAACGGCACACCTTGCTTAGTTTGAGTGATAAAACTCACATCAACCGTTCTCGATTCATCCACTAAACTACTAGCCTGAGCGGCTTCCATGTCTGGCTTTCCATTTAGGCCTGTAACTTCACAAAAGACGTCGTAAAGCGGCACTAGGGCAAAAGCAAAAGCGAACATGCCTACTACAGTAATTATGAGTTTCTTAACAAGTGCCGCATGCATATTACTTCACCTCAGGTGGAGTACTAAATGTATGTAAAGGTGCAGGAGAAGGTACCTCCCACTCTAGGCCCTCAGCACCATCCCATACTTTAGCTGGAACTGACTCGCCACCTCGTACGCATTTGAAAACACACCAAACAAAAATAAGTTGGGAAAGGCCAAATGCGAACCCACCAATACTTATGATGGCATTGAAATCAGCAAACTGAAGTGCATAATCAGGTATACGTCTTGGCATACCGGCAAGCCCTACAAAGTGCATTGGAAAAAATAAAATATTTACGCTGATTAATGACATCCAAAAATGCCATTTCGCGGTGGTAATACAGTACATATTGCCGGTCCATTTAGGCAACCAATAGTAAACAGCCGCCATAATAGAAAATACAGCGCCTGTTACAAGTACGTAATGGAAGTGAGCCACAACAAAATAAGTATCGTGGTATTGAAAGTCTGCTGGAGTAATCGCAAGCATCAACCCCGAGAAGCCACCCAACGTAAAGAGTACGATAAATGCGATGGAGAACATCATTGGGATCTCAAAACTAATCGAACCACGCCACATAGTTGCAACCCAATTAAAGACTTTAACTCCCGTAGGTACAGATATCAGCATGGTCGCATACATAAAGAATAGCTCTCCAGCTAACGGCATACCTGTGGTAAACATATGGTGTGCCCATACGATAAATGACAAAAATGCAATAGAAGAAGTTGCGTATACCATGGAAGAGTAGCCGAATAGCTTTTTCCGAGAAAAAGTAGGCACTATTGTCGAGATAATGCCAAATGCAGGAAGTATCATGATGTAAACTTCAGGATGACCAAAGAACCAGAAAATATGCTGGAACATTACCGGATCACCGCCTCCTGCAGCATCAAAGAAGCTGGTGCCAAAATATTTATCTGTAAGTACCATGGTTACAGCACCTGCCAATACAGGCATCACGGCAATCAATAGAAAGGCGGTTATTAACCAAGTCCATACAAAAAGAGGTAACTTCATCCATGTCATACTGGGAGCGCGTAGATTGACAATGGTTACAATGACATTAATTGCCCCCATGATTGAACTAATACCCATGATATGAACGGCAAATACAAATAATGCTGTGTTGTCGTTACTGTATGTTGTAGATAGTGGTGCATAGAAAGTCCATCCAAATGCAGGCCCTCCCCCTTCCATAAATAGTGAAGCAAGTAAGATTGCAAATGCGAAAGGTAAAATCCAAAAACTCCAGTTGTTCATTCTAGGAAGCGCCATATCTGGTGCACCTATCATCATAGGGATCATCCAATTTGCTAGGCCTGTGAAGGCCGGCATAACAGCACCAAATACCATGATTAGACCATGTACTGTGGTCATTTGATTAAAGAAATGCGGGTCAACTAACTGCAAACCAGGCTGAAATAGCTCAGCTCTAATCACCATCGCCATGGCCCCACCAATCAAAAACATCACGAGAGAAAAGATTAAATAAAGAGAACCAATTTCTTTATGGTTGGTTGTGAACAACCAGCGCTTTATACCTGTAAGATGCTCTTCATGAGCATGTTCTGAACTTTGAACCTGAGAACTCATGATTACTCTCCTGACGCTTTATCAATAAATGCTTGAACTTGGCTTGGCTGGATAACTTCACCCGTATCATTACCCCAACTATTGCGTTTGTATGTGATAACAGCAGCAATTTGTTTTACTGTCAGCTGTTTTGCAAATGCCTGCATGGCAGTACCTGGACGACCGTTTAATAGTACGTCAATGTGCTCATCTAAATCCCCTTTGACGACGGCGTTATCTTTAAGACCAGGGAAGACACCGGGTAGCCCCAACCCTGTAGGTTGATGACAAGCTGCACAATATCCCATATAGACAGTCTGCCCTTCTGTCATAAGCTCGTCTTTACTGAGAGTTTGAGAGAGTAGAGCTTCAGCCTCTTTGGCCGCTTCTGTTTTAGCTAACTGTTGTTCAGCTAACCACTGTTCGAATTTTTCGGGTGAGACAGCTTCAACAACAACAGGCATGAAGCCATGGTCTTTACCACATAACTCAGCACACTGGCCTCGATAAATACCTTCTTCATTTACTTTAGTCCAAGCTTCATTGATAAAGCCTGGATTGGCATCTTTTTTGACCGCAAAATCAGGTACCCACCATGAATGGATCACATCATCTGAAGTCATTAAAAATCTCACTTTCTTATTTGTAGGAATTATCAGCGGTTTATCTACATCTAATAGATAGGTCTCTGACTTTTCTTCCTCATTATTAACCTGAGATAAAGGAGTAGATAAAACAGAAAAGAAATCGACATCATGACCCAGGTATTCATAGTGCCATTTCCACTGTGAACCCGTGACCTTAATTGTTATGTCAGCTTTGCTAGTATCTTCCATAGCAATTAAAGTCTTAGTCGCAGGGATTGCCATGATAATAAGAATAAGAAATGGAATTGCAGTCCAAACAATTTCTACTTTTGTACTTTCATGAAACTGTGCAGCAACAGCGCCTTTTGACTTTCTGTGCTTTATTAAAGCCCAAAACATCACAGAAAATACAATCAAGCCGATTACGCAACAGATTAAGAAAATGGTCATATGTAGTTCATAGACACTATGACTAACATCTGTAACCCCTTTTCTCATGTTGTAGTCACTATTGGCTAATGTAAGTGGACTAAGCAACAAAAAAGCAAACAAATAAGCAAATTTACTTATTCTCATACGACGCCCCCATTTATCGACTTCAGCTAGAAGTTCGCAGTTAGAATTATTGGATGACCGTCATTGGAGCCGACTAAAGTCGAAGGCAATACATGACTTATTAACAATTAGTCAATAAATAAACAATTAGCAAGAAAGGTAAATAGAAGAATTTGATATATAAAAATGGAAAGCAAGAAGAGAAGTGGTTAGCTGACTGAAGAAAAAAAGAAAAATGCAGCTAACCTATTGTTAGAACTACATTGAAATTACATCCAATTCGAATTTCTTATAACACCTACAGCAAGACCTTCAATAGCAAAAGATTCGTGCTCTAGATCAACCTCAATGGGAGAAAACTCTTCATTTTCAGCATGCAATAGCACCTTGCTGCCTTGTTGCTCTAATCTTTTAACCGTTACATCATTGTCTACTCGTGCAACAACAACTTGACCATTTTGAGCAATTTGAGCTTTATGTACAGCCAAAAGATCGCCATCAAGAATCCCGATATCTTTCATACTCATTCCATCAACACGCAGTAAGTAATCGGCAGAAGGCTTAAATAGACTAGGATCTACTTCATAATGACTTTCGATATGCTCTTGAGCCAAAATAGGCTCACCAGCAGCGACTTTACCAATCAGGGGAAGGCCTGCATCTTCAGACGAACCATCATCGACTAAACGTATACCACGGCTGGCGCCAGGCACCATTTCAATGACCCCTTTCTTAGCTAAGGCTTTTAAATGCTCCTCGGCCGCATTAGCACTTTTAAAACCAAGCGCATCTGCGATTTCAACACGTGTAGGAGGCATACCTGTATCTTTGATGAAGACTTTAATGAGTTCAAATACTTGTTCTTGTCGTTTCGTTAGTGGTCGCATACAACTGGTTTTCCATACAGGTAAAGATACTGTGAGTATATACAGTTATATCAAAATGGCAAACTAAATCTGGATAGATTTAGTGCAATAAGGGTGTAAAAGGTTAGCGACAGTGAACGAAGTGAACCCGCTCTTTTTACGCAAGTATAGTGCAAAGTTAATGACAGCGAGCAAAGCGAGTGC